>CACWPR010000038.1 GCA_902762855.1 Ruminococcus flavefaciens | reverse complement strand
CAAAGATTGTGCTGAAGATGCGCCGTGAGATTTTTCGTCAGATTGTATAGAAATTCCGCAGGCATACTGACGTATGTCAAGGGATTTCTGTGCAAGATGGCGGAAAATATCCAAGCAGATTCAGTACAAAGACGTTAGGCGGTCTTTGTGCGGTGTTGCCTTAGTTGAGCTCTGATATTGAATCTGCTCCTGTGTTGTGGATAACTATTTCTCCGTCCTTTATCTCGAATACATACCACAGCGGCTTTCCGCCCACTTCGTCTGCCGGTATTTCAAGTACCTGGAAAGGAGTCTGTTCTTCACCCTTGTATATCTTTATCGTTGCTCCGGACTCACCGAGCGGGGACTCTCCGGAGAAGTTGTGTACATAGAATACACTATGCTTTGATGTGTCGTATATGACTGTAGTCTCACGGCCGTTGCCGTTGGTCTCGTCGATGTCAAGAGTGCATACCGGAAAGTCTGAGCTGTCCTTTACAGTCTTGTTTCCAAAGAAACACTCGCTGTTGCTGAGTCCTGAGGAGTCAAGGAAACGGAGGTGAGAGTCGATGTCTGCTGGATTAGCGCCCCATTCAAGCACTATCCTGTACTTTCCTTCAACGTCGGACTTCTTTGTTATCTCAAAGTCCATTACTGTTATCATGTCCGTCTTTCTGACAGTGAAGTCCTCAACAAGAGTGATGTAGCCGTTTGCGCTTATAACTGCATTATAGTCACCGGCAGGGAGCTCAACGTTGAAGTCGCCGCCTGTATTTGTGTCCAGCTTTTTGAGCATAGGACCCTTCTTCTCCTGCTTGCCCTCATATATCTCCATATGAACTGTTCCGGCAGGATTCTTGCTCTTTGCGTCGTAGACAAATCCCTTAAATGTCTTGGCATCTCCGTTATCCTCCGCAATGTCACTGGGCTCGTCATTTACAGCAGGAGCATTCTCTCCGCTGTTTCCGGGAGCTGTACCTGTGATGAATACAACATTTGCCGGGTTGGCATAGAGGATATTTCCCTCTTCATCGGACTGTATCTGTACAAGACAGCCGTCTCTTGTGAACTCTACTGCAGGTCCTCCGAGAATGTCACTGCTGACCTTTCTCAGGCCTTCAAGTCCCATATTGCCAAGTGCGCTGTATGTGAGTCCGCTTGTGTATCCGGGAAGGAGGCACTCTATCTTCCGGACTGCCGCATAGGAGGGAACACTTTCCGCCGAGGGAGCTGATGTAAAGGTAAGAGTCAGCGGTACCTCATTAACATATATAATATTATCCGTTGAGTACTCCGAGAAAGTGTACATTCCTGCGTAATCCGAGAATCTGTAGGAGCTTATGACTCTGAGTATATCGTCATAAACTGATACTCCGGAACCGCTGCTGTCTGCATCCGATGCAGCATGAAGCTCTCCGCCGAAATCTCCGAAAACTATCTTATAGTTGACCATAAGTGACCTGAGGCGGTCAGAGCCGGTCTTTTCAATACCCATGTCCAGCCACTTGATAGCTGTCAGGTAATCGTTCCTTGCTGCATATGCCTTGGCGATGCCCTCATAGGCATCGACGTTCTTGTCATCCTTTTCAAGGACCTCTTTGTAAGAGAGGATAGCATTCTCATAGTCAGCATCCTCGAAGTATCTCATAGCCTGAGCTGTCTCCTTATCCTCCTTGCTGCTGTCGCTTTTATTGTTCATCAGCAGGAAACCAAGTCCGCCGACACATCCCAGCAGCAGTACCACAAGGACTATTATTATTGCATTTCTGCTCTTATTGCTCATATTTAAGGCCTCCTAATTGCCAAAATATTTTCTCAGCAGCACCATTGCAGTTCCACCTGAGACTATCCCCAGGACCACCAGCACTGCTCCGAGAATAATGTATACCATATAAACCACCTTTTTTATGAAAGACTGTCCCTGATGCTGTAAAGCAGTGTCATATCGTCGCTGTTCGGGGACTCTCTTTCCTCCGGAGGCAGCCTGTCATACAGGTCCAGAGCTTTCCGGACGCAGTCCGATGTCTCCGGAACCTGTCCCAATCTGTAGTTGATTATAGCAAGCTGCTGCCATATCCTGTAATCCTCCGGGAACTTTGAAGCTCCCTGAGAGAGCTCCTGCTGCCCCTGCCGCAGACTGCCGCTGTCACCTGCCGCACGTCTGACCTTTGCAAGATTCACCAGGTCCTCAACTGTACAGGCGCTGTTCTCTGCTGCGTACTTGTAATATGCCCCTGACTTTTCAAGGAGCTCAGCTCTTTCACTCTCCGGTGAATCCATTGCCCAGCCGAAGTAGAGCTCTCCCAGCTTTCGTGCCGGAGAGAGTCCGCCGCTTATACCGAAGGCCTGCTCAAGAGTCTCAGCCGCACCGGGCCTGTCCCCTTTTTTGAGCTGTGAATCCCCCTTAAGCTCAAGCATACGCAGTGCTGCGTCATCACCAAGCTGCGGGATGCTGCTGTTATCGTAGCAGGCTATAACATTGTCGTAAGCTCCTGATGCGTAGTATATCTGTGCGTATGTCAGCTCAACGGCCGGACCCTCCGCACCGTCAGAGACTGCATTTCCGACAAGCTCCCAGGCTTTCCCGTAGTCACCGAGCCCGGCATAGATCACCGCCGAGTCCAGCTCATATACGCTCCTCACAGAGCTGTCAGTCTCATGGGAGACTGCACTGTCAGCGTACTCCGCTGCTGTGCTGAACTGTCCCAGCTCATAGAATGACATTGCCGTTTTATGCTCGATACTGCTTTTCCTGCCCTCGCCAATGAAACGCTCCCACTCTTTCTCCGACAGTATATCCTGTCCCTTGCCGGCGGCTCTGGAATAGTCTCCGGAGCTGTATGCTGTACTGAACTCTGAGAAGGCCTTGTTGAAGTCCTTCCTGTGTTCGCTCCGCACTCCATACACCATAAGAAGTATGCCGCTCACCACCATAAGTCCCGATAGCAGCAGAACGCAGGCCTGTGCGGCAAGGTACCGCCTGTAGCCTTCGCTCTTCCGCTTTTCACGGTTCAGAGCTTTTTTCAGCTCCGCCGCCGACGGGTATCTGTGGTCCGGGTCAGGGCTCATCAGCTTGTTTATTATCCTGCACATTCCCTCACTTAGTCCGCATTGAGCCGGGTCCAGAGGAGAAAGTGTGCCTGTGACGGCATTATAAACGTTAGGCCTTACTCTGCTGACAAGAGCGTATACTGATGCTCCCAGACTGTAGAGGTCAGACCTTCCGTCAATATTCCGGATATATCCGCTGTACCGGGAGTCCGTCATGCCCAGTACTCTGTAGTATTGCTCCGGGGACGCATAGTCCTGAGTGAATCCAAGCACCTCTTCCTCTGCGTCAGTAGAGATGTTGAAGTCGATGAGACATATGTCATCCGAGGGAGTAAGTATAATATTAGCCGGCTTTATATCATTATGGTATACAGCCGGCTTTCTTGAATGAAGATAGGACAGCGCATCGCAGAGCTGAGTCATCCATTTGAGCAGACGCTCCTCACTTACAGGGGCACCGCTCTGGAAGAGAGTTTCAAGGTCCTGGCCCTCGATATAATCGATGACCGTATAGACCTGCCCCTCATACTCAATGAAGTCATAGACCTGCGGAAGGTACATATGATGGAGGGATTTGAGAATGTCCGCCTCCTGTCTGACTACCGCACTGCTTTTCAGGCTGCTTTTGATTTTTTTGAGCACCACTTTTTTACGCAGATTCAGGTGCTCTGCAAGGAACACCGTACCCGTCCCACCGCTTCCGATGGGACGTATCATACGGTATGTACCTGCTATTATATCCTGACCGCCCATTATCTTACCGAAGGGGTCAGCTATTTCTGCGTTTCTTTATCATGAGAACTATGAGTGCAAGTATTCCAAGGAGTCCTGCTGCGCCCAGTCCGATAACGGGTCCCTTGTAGAGGTCCCAGAAGGACGCTGAAAGGGTGAACTCTACTGTGCTCTTGCCGGAATCGGAGGTATTGCCTGCCTTATCCTTTACGAGGACGGTTATCTTCTCCTCAGACTTCTTTCCGTCTGACTTTACAGGGAGCTCAATGATGATATTTCCAGCCTCATCGTTGGTGATAGCTGCGCCAAGTCCCTTTAATGCGTCAACTGAATTATCCTTGCCGTTTATGACCAGAGTAAGGTCTCCGTCTACCAGGTCGCTGATATTCTTGAGGTTCTGGTCTGAACAGGTTATCCTGAGCTGTACATCGGATTCCTTCAGTACGGCACCGTCATCTACACCTGCGATGATGACCTCAGGAGCAGTCTTATCCACTGCGAATTCGACAGCGCACTTTCTTTCAGCATAAACAGGAGTATTGTTGCTGTTGCTGTTTCCGGCCTCGTCGCTGGACTCGATATTGATGAGGTAGCTTCCGTCGGAATCAAAGTTGTCCTTGCTGATAGTATATATGAACTCGTACCAGCCACTCTCGCCTTCCTCATTTCCTGCAACTCTGTTTTCCTCTATCTTGAAATCTCCGCTGCCAAGCTCCTTTGTTTCGGAACCGTTCTTTACCACTGTGACCTTTCTGTCACCGGTAAGTGATGTAGCGTTTATTTCTCTGATGACTACTTCTGTGTTTTCATTTACAGGGATGCCGTTCTTGTACTTCTTAACAGCATTTAATGCATCGGAATTGACTATCTCATATGTAGAACCGTATCTGTTTACAGAAACCGTCAGTTCCAGAGGCTCTGAGGTATTTCCTGCCTTATCCTGAGCAGTTATCTTTACATGATAGATACCGTCAGTATCCACGTTGTCTGCAAAAATATCATACCAGGTCTCGTACTGTGCAGGTGAACCGTCGGCAGCAGCCTTGTAGGTCTTGGAAGTAACTGAAGTCTTGTTGACTGTTGTGCCGTCAAGCTCAGTCTTCTTTATCTCTACGGTGCATAATGTGCCTATCCTGGTCTCCTCAGGGAGATTATAGTCGCTGAATCTTACCATAGGCTCAAGAGTGCCGTTTGTAGCTCTTGTGCTGGAGTTCTTCTCAGTGAATGTCTGGTCTACCTTAGGAGCTGTCATGTCTATGAAGAACTCTCCGCTTGCAAATGAATTTCCTCGGTTCCTTGCAGGGTCGGTATAGTCAACTGTGAAGTTGTAGCGTCCGTCCTTTGTAAAGGGTATCTCAGCAGTCCACTCATCCTTGTTGACCTGGCTCTGCTTCCAGGAATCAGCCTTAACTACAACGCTGTCCACCTCAGTTATGTTGTCTGCACCGTAGGACTTGATGCTTACAACTGCGTCAGCAGGAATGAAGTTATGCTCGTTTATCTTGATAACAGCCTTCCTGGATGCATTGTAGTAGTTGCCGTTCTGAGCAGAATCGTTGTCGAAGCTGCCGGTGAGAACAGGTCTTGTGGTGTCGATAGTAAAGCCCTCTCCTGCGGATGCAGTTCCTGAATGTCCGAGGGCGTCCTTTACGGAGACGTTGATGCCGGAATAATCTGCATCGGTATCGAGAGTTATGCTTGCTCTCCAGAGGTTTCTTCCCTCACCGTCGATATTTGATGCTGTGGAGCTGTCAAAGGTCCAGTTCAGATTATTATATACCTTATCACCGGCCATTCCGCCCAGTGCATTTGTGAGCTTGACCTCAACTGTCGCACTGGATGCATCGAAATTCCTGTCGCTTACAACGATATCGACCTTTCTGTTCTGGTTGTAGTACTTCTTACCGTTGCTGTTTATAGCAGAACCGCTCAGCGAGAGCTGTACAGCAGGGGCCTGGGTATCTATAGAGAATACACGCTCAACATAGGAGCCGTCAGCAGGAGTGCTGTGGCCGGAGCGGCAGGTCATCTTGTAGCCTATCCTGATATTGCTGCTGTTAGATGATACGTTCAGGTCATATCTTACGGCTGTAGCAAGGTTCTTGTCTCTGCCTGTGACCTGCCATGCAGTATCACTGGGAGTTGCGCCGTTGAAGGTAACTGTACTGTCCTTACGCTCGCCTGTCTCGTCGATTATGTACCAGTCTATCTGCTGTATTCCACTGAAATCGCTTATTGTAACAGGGATAGTAACGCTGTTTCCATAAAGGGGATTTCCGTTTGCATCCTTATAGGAAGTACTTGGCATCGTGATGTTGATATGTTCCTCAGCGTCATGCTGACTTCTGGTTTCGATTACCAGTCCGTCGGGGGTATGCCAGCCGCTGCTGTTGCCTGCATTATCAACAGCCTTTACGAATATCTGGCCCTTCCAGTTTGCAGGTACTGTAAACTGGTTGCCGTATATGGGCTCGCTGCTCATATATGCTTCAATGAGTCCGTCGTCTACAGCGGGACGTTCTCCATTGACTGTATCAGGAAGTGCATCATAGTTTACCAGTGAGTAATATAGAGCCTTCACACCGGAGGGTTCAGCACCGACGGTGTTTTTATCGCTGGTATTCACTGTTACAACTGTTTCAGCGTTGAACCAGTAACCGTAATCCATAGAAACTGCGGGATTGGTGTTTGCCTGATTTGCACTGTTGAATACAAATCCGTCAACTGTAGGAGCGATATTATCAGTGATTACACGTACATTGACATTCTGCTCCTGCTTGCTCTTGTTGCCTACGTAGTCGTAAGCAGTGAAGCTGTAGGAGCGGCTGTTATTAGGTTCTATTACCAGCCCATAGGTCTTGCTGCTACACATACCGGTAGAGCCGTTAGTCTCTTCGCTCCTGTATTTCAGGAATGTGCCGTCGGTCTCATTGGTCTTGCCTGGTTCCTCATAATTGAGTGCAGTTCCCTGTTCATCCTTTACTTCATATACACCAGAGCCGCTGTCCTTACCTGTAAGGAGGAGCTCAACAGTGCTGGAGCTGTAAAGAGTTCCGTTTACCATGGACTCCTGAACAGGTCTGCCATTGTACATTACCTGGAGTTCAGGGCTTTCGGTATCAACATTTATGACTTTGGTTATTTTCTCTGCCTTGTTGCCGGAATTATCTTCCGCAACAGCAGTATATGAACCGCTGGCAGTATGCACTTCATTATCAGTATATGTCCAGCCTGCGGACTTCTGGGTCTTGTCGTCGATAGCTCTGTCATCACCATTAAGTGTAAGGGTGTTTATTCCTGAGAAATTCTCCTCGCCATTGGGAGCATCGTTACCCTCTACCTGGACGCGGTAACTGCCGTTAGTCCAGTACATATCTGCCTTGCCGCCCTTGGCTTCAACTGTCTCAGCTCTGAAACCGGATACATTCTCCGGAGCAACAGCATTTATGAACACCTTAGGTACAGTCTTTTCGATATAAAGAGCAATGTTCCTGCCCTCAGGCTTTTCGATGATGCTAACATCTGCGCCTGCATAAGCAGCTATCTCTCTCTCATCAGGATCAGCTATGAAGGTCTTGTTGAATTCCTTTCCTTCTACCTTGTCGATGCCAACAACGATGTTGAAATCATCGCTGAGTATCTCATCGACTGTATATTTTCCGTCACCAACAGAGGTTATCTCGTCAGGCATCTTAACATACAGGTATTCCGCAGGTACAGCGCAGTGCTTGTTATTGTCAACTGCTTTGAACTGGAAAGTCATTGTGTCATTGCCAAAAATACCGAATGTCAGGAATCTCAGAGTTGACTTATTCTCCGTTATCTCGAAATTCTCGACTGCAAAGTCCGGCTCAACAAATTCAACATTCATTTCGTATGCATATACAATTGCGCTGGCTGGGTCAAGTGCATATACGATGTCCTGTCTTGAGCCCTCAGCTACTTCATAATCAATGGTGCTGTTGCCGTCAAAGGCATAGGCATCCCCCTGGCCGCCTTTGAAATAACGCTTTGTATTGTCAAAGCTATAGCTGTAGCCGTCCATGAGGACGCTTACATAGTATTTGTCGTCCTTTTCAGCAAGTGCCGGAAGAACGGAGGACCTGGCATCAATATCAGCCTCTGTTGCATCAGCCTTTACAGCCTCTGCGAATTCAACATTATAGACAACGTTATCCTCTTTTACATTCTCAGCGCTTATCTTGACTGCACCTGTAGTTGAGTCTATCTCTGCACCGGCAGTTACCAGGTTCTCAGAACTGCCATTCTTGGTAATGGACTTAACATACCAGCCCACATCAGGAGTAGCAGTGAACTGCATATTCTCATTATACTTTACAGAACCTTTGATACCGCTATCAATTTCAGTTTTGTTGTTGAAAGAAGCATCTACCTTACCATTTCCGGTATATGTAACAGTGTGTTCAAGTTCAGCCATTGTGCAGTAGATAGTCACAAGATAAGCCTCATCAGACTCAGTGCGGACATACTCAAAGCTCTTTGAAGTGTCCTCATTCTTTGTAACATTTACAGGAGAATCTGCATCTGTAATATCCTTGTTATTGAAAAGTATCTTGTCGATGCGCCAGCCGGAATCAACGTTCACAATATCACTTCTGACAACGAAACTGTTCACATTATCATCTTCAAGAACAGTACCTCTGCCAATGATATTTCCCTCAGCATCAAACCGACTCACACTGACACTACAGATATTGTCTGCGAGAGCGCCATCTGTCGCAAGGTCTCTCAGGTCTATCTGGATCTCACGCTTATAATCTATATGGAAATCCACATCCTCATGAATGACCCTTGTATCGACATAGAAATACAGAAAACCGTCGTTGGCAGTCTCTGTCTTTTCGCTGTCATATGAAAGATATACTTTATTTTCGTTTGCTGTATCGGATTTAGGACAATAATATACGCCTGTTCCGTCCGTGCTTACATTGTAACCATCGTTAGGCTTTATTCTAAAATAAGCACCGCTATCAGTTTCTTCAACAAACTGAGCTGTTCCGTACTCATTATTGCCCACTATCTCTTTTTTGATCAATGAATTACGTATTACAATAGCAAACAAAGCAATATTATCAGAGTTTGTCTTTACATCATCAAAAGGAATGACGAAGTCTGAAGAATCGCTGTACTTACTGCTGTTAGGAGAGAAGCTCGCTCTCCACTTGTTTTCCTCAGCATTTATAAGTACAGGAGCATCACACATATAAATACGATACCCTTTATTTGCTGCTATATTACTCTCGGGATTTAGATATACCCTGTAACTGTCCTCCTGTTTCTCATAAAGGAGCTCATTGTTCGTTAACTGGATGCCATTGCTGTCAGTGAAAATTATTGTAGTCTCCTCCGACTCAACAGATTCATCGCCGACCTCTACCACATCACCTTCCGGGGCGATGTCTGTAGTCTCGCCGTCACCGTCAGCAAGGAATACTCTTGCACCTGTAGGCTTGATGAAGATGTTCTCACCATAAAAATACGGGACGTCCTCGTTGTCTGTGAAACGCTCAACAGAATAATTGTCGCTCTCAGGAACTGTGCCCTGACGGAGCTCAGCAGCAATAACAAGACCCATATTCATTTCAAAGTCATTCTCATCGAATGCAGCCTTGCCATAGGGGCTCTCGACAAGGAGATGTTCCTCATCGTCACGGCCTGAAACGTATATTGTATCATAATCAAGAGGAGATATGATATTTCCGCTGCCTGTGTAGTAGAAATATTCTTCTCCCTCGCTGTAGTCAAATCTTGATGCGTTCATATTGGCGGTATCCACAGTCAGTGTCAGCTTACCGTCTGTAAATGAACTGAGGTCATAAGGGTTATTGTCACCCTTTGCTGTTATTTCTATTGTATATTTGCCCTCTGAAAGGTCAAAGCCTTCCTCGGACATACGTACTCTTTTCTCAGACTCCTCTTCCTCAGCAGGAAGTACGAGAGTTATGTCAAAGATGTCGCTCACTGCGCTGAAATTCTCAGCATTTATGATAAATCCGTTTTCACCGCCGGACTCTATAGTCAGGCCAAAGAACATGGGATATGCAGACTTTGCCACTTCCTTTTCTGCAACATCCTCAGTGGACTCTGAAACACCCTCACTCTCGGCAAAGGAGACCGTCTTTACACTCCTGCCTGAAAGAGGATAATAGTCCCATGCAACTGCCGAAACCGACAATGCTGCCGCCATTGAAATAGCGGAAACACGTTTAGCAAGCTGCCTTTTTTTCATATTAACCACTCATCCTTTCATGTGATCCTTCATGTATATATAATTCTTACCGTTTAAAGCTGAATGTGCGACCAACAGAAACAAGGTCACCGACCAGATAAAAAACCTGAGCTGCTGCGGTACTCTGTCAACCAGTGCAGTTATCAGAGACAGCACTGCAAAGGGGATGAATATTTTATCTGTCAATTTGCCCTGCCTCGTCTTGAAAAAGCTCAAAATTCCCGGCAGTCCATCTATACTGCGGGACTTTCTGTCATGTTTGCGTGTCCTGTTCATAATGGCCAGCACGACAGTCCCGGACAGTACTCCTGTCCAGAAGAGTGCTCCCACTCCGTAGGCCAGTCCCCTTCTGAATCCGCTGGCATTGAAATCAGCGAATATCATCAGAAAAAAGGCCAGCGGAATGAGCCAGTACAAGCACAGCGACATCAGAAAAAGCCGCTTGAATCTTGCTTTTTTATTTTTCATAGCACTCCTGTATCATCAGTTTATAGTTTCCTGTGTGTGTATGAGAAGTACGTCCTTGACTATCTCAAATTTAGTGTGGGAGGCCTGCTCCTTGTTGATATTTATCTCGTCGAGTTTTCCGGTCTCAGCTCCGCCGACGCTGAAATCTATGGACTCGGCTGCAACGCCAAGCTCCCCATATTCAGCTACATTGTGTACAGGCTGAACGAAGTTTGCAGGAGCTGCCGGGTCAGCAGGACTGAGCACGGAAGTCCCCTCTGCACCGTAGGGGTCTGTGTAAGGCTCACTGCCGGGTGTTCCGAGTACGGAGGTCCCTTCTGCACCGTAGGGGTCTGTGTAAGGCTCACTGCCGGGTGTTCCGAGTACGGAAGTCCCTTCTGCACCGTAGGGGTCTGTGTAAGGCTCACCGCCGGGTGTTCCAAGTACGGAGGTTCCTTCTGCACCGTAGGGGTCTGTGTAAGGCTCACCGCCGGGTGTTCCAAGCACGGAAGTTCCCTCGTTGCCGTAATCATCAGCAACAGGTGTGCCAAGTACTGAAGTACCCTCTGCTCCGTCAGCATCAGCGCCGGACGTTCCATAAGGAGATGCCGGAGGAGGAGCTACCAGAGGCTGCGGCTTGTAAGCCTGCTCCGGAAACTGCTGATTCTCATAGTGCTGTCTTGCACTGAAATCATCCGGTCCCTGAGACTGCATTCTCTTATTATTGAGGTCATTTCTTATCTTATTGAGCTTTCCGGAAAATGCAGACTGCTCTGCACCGGGCTTTTTGTTCTTGGGAGTGATAAGACGTCCGGTAAGGGCATTCTCCTTCTCCATTTCGTCTATCTTCTTCTTCTGAGCACGGCCGGTCTTCATGTCGAATATCTCCTTGATATGGAACACGAAGAACAGTACAACTGAAACGATGAAAAAAAGTATCGCAAATGCTAAACAGATTATGAATCCGCTGTGGTAGAGACCAATGAGGCTTTCAGAATCTGACGCCAGCATTGCCATTGTAAGAGCTGCGTTCATTATTCTGTACCTCCTTTTTGATTTGCCGCAGATTCCACCTTTTGAAGGGTAGCATTTATCTGAGCCTTGACGTTTTCAGCCTCAGGGCCGTTCTTATCCTGGATATATGTAGGATAGGAGGATACATCGTCAACAAAGCCAGTTATCTTCTCGAACTCTGCAGTTATCTCGTCCTTTTCCTTGACCTTCAGGAACTCATCAGGCTTCATATAGACTGCTATCGCAAAGTTCTTGTACACTGAAAGAGCGATAGTAACTGTCTCTGTGCTTTCAAGCTGCATATCCACCATTGAGGTGTAGTCGTTCCAATAGTCCAGGTAAGAGTATTCATAGTATCCCTCTGCATTTGCCTGTGATGTGCCGCCGTCCTTGAGGAACTTTGACATATTGGTTATTATGCTTGCCTTTTCCTTTATAGAACCGGCATCCTTGCGGCCGTCGCTGCGGGCACCGCTCTGGAGCTTGTCATAGTCGGATATTTTGCTGAGCCAACCGTAGGCGTACTGTGCTCCGGTACGTCTGATGTTGCTGTCCGACTCGCTGGTGTCCGTGGAATCATTGTAATAGAAATAGTAATCTCTTCCCACATCATAGCAGAAAAGTGCGTAGTCCGCAGGATGTGCGTCCTTGAAGCTCTTCTCTCTTGGCTTTTCGGAGGTACCCGGCACCAGCTTGGTGAACTGGTAATATTCATCCTGAGTAATATAGCCGTCGTTGTTCTTGAAGTACTTCCAAAGCTCCTTATAGGCCTTGGGGTCATCGGGCTTGAGCTCGATAGCCTTATCGTAGAGTTTATATGCCTCCTCGGCAGGTGCAGTCGATGCAGTGACGAGGTAGTTGTCATAAGTATCGGAGGTCTTTGATTTCTCCAGAGCCTTGAATCCAACAGCGCCGCCTGCCATTGCAAAGGTCAGAACGGATGTGGTAAGGAAGGTCCTCCACTTGACTGTCTGAGCCTTCTTGTTCTCGGTGTCGAGGTCCTGATAGTGCTCCAGAGCATACATGAGCTCAGCGCAGGTCTGGTATCTCTCCTCCGGGTTCTGCTGAGTACACTTGAGGATTATCTCTTCAAGTCCTGATGAGAGAAGGCTGTTCCACTGTCTTATGGGGTACATCTTGTAGGGATAGACACCGGGGTTATGGCCGGTGACAAGGTGATACATGGTAGCGCCGAGACAGTATATATCTGTTCTGGCATCAGTCTGGCCCTGTCCGCCGAACTGTTCCGGAGCAGCATATCCTCTGGTACCCAGACAGGTAGTGTCGGCAACTCCGGCATACTTGAACTCTCTTGCAGTACCGAAGTCGATAAGTGTAACAGTTCCGTCAGGCTTGAGCATAACGTTGGAAGGCTTCATATCACGGTAGATTATAGGAGGCTTCCTGGAATGCAGATAGCCCAGTACGTCGCAGAGCTGTTTTGACCACTCGATAACGTCGGCCTGATTCTGAGCTCCTTCCTCCTGGAGCTTCTTATCAAGCGCATTTCCCTCAATGTAATCCATTACGATGAGGAAAGTACCGTCTCCGTCAATAACATCCACGATGCTGGGCAAATTGGGGTGGTTGAACCTTTTAAGCATATCTATCTCAGCGACGAGACCCTGCTTGACGACATCGAAATCCTGCTTGCCGTCCTTGCGGACCTCTTTGATAGCCCACTGCTTATTGGCTTTTTCATTCATGGCAAGGTACACGACACTCATGCCGCCCTTGCCTATGACGTTAAGTATCTTATACTTGCCGTCGATTATCTGTCCTATTTCAAGCATATTGACCACTCAATCCACACGCACGAGAATTGCGGTTATATTATCCGTTTCTCTGCGGTTCTTATTTAATTCTGTAAAGTATATCAGGGTGTCCTTCATACTTTTTTCGTCAGTAAGCATCTGAGAATTCATTCTCTCGAAGAATTCATGGGGGGCCACAACGTGTCTGAAACCGTCGCAGCAGAGGAGGTAACAATCTCCTGACCTGAGCTCCTCAGAATAGAAGTCCGGGCTGATGACGTCGCTGGCGCCTACGCACTGGAGGAGTACGTTTCTCTGGTCGCTGACGCTTGCCTCTTCGGGAGTCATCCTGCCGAGGTCTATTTCTCTCTGGATATAGGTCTGGTCCTTAGTGAGCTGATATATGGTATCTGACATCTTATACGCTCTTGAATCGCCGATGTTCATGATATAGTATCTTCCGGCGGCAAAGAGCATCGCCACTACAGTAGTACCCAGACTAACACCGCAGCGCATCCCGTAGCTGCCTATCTTTGCGTTCATATCGAAGGCGATATTTCCGAAAGAATTGAAAACGGACTGGTGGTCCACTCCGTTATAGATAGTGACCGGGAGCTCATTTCTGAACCAGTCTGCGAAAGCCTGGATAAGCGCGGCGCTGGCGACCTCGCCCTTAGCGAGGCCGCCCATACCGTCACATATAACAGTCATGAGAACAGTACCTATCTCAGTTTCCGCCTGCATTATCAGTGCGGAATCCTGATTGGTCTTTTTCTTTATACCGACATCGGTATGTACAGCTGTCATGAATTTCATAAATTATCCTCTGAATTCAAATTCCTCATCAGCCAGTTTGATAACATCGCCGTTATGGAGCATCTGAGGCTGGAGGGCGGGTATCTGTCTGCCGTTGATGTAGGTGAAGTTGCTGGAATTCAGGTCGGTGATATAGTAGTTGCCGTTGTTTATAGTTATTCTTGCGTGCTTACGGCTTACTGCATTGTTGCTTACGCAGAAGTTTACCTTGCTGCTTTCCTTACCGATGATGAATTCCGGAGCGTTTATAGGAACGGTAGTACCGTTTCTCTTACGTGTAAGTGTAGCTCTTCCGACTGCTACTCCGCCGTTATTGAGAACTGAGGTCTCACCGGCACCTGCGCCGAGGAGAGAGGTCTCACCAGCGCCCATATCTGAAGGAGCTGTAGGAGCGGAAGGATACTGAGGCTGGACCCTCTGAGGCTGCTGAGGCATTCCCATAGGAGCTCCGCCCATAGGAGGCATCGGAGGCTGCTGAGGAGCTGCTGCCGGCTGTACCGGTTTCTTCTTGCCCTTGAGCAGGAGTATCAGTATGAGTATGATTATGATGACTGCTGCTGCGATTATACCTATTATCAAGGGGAGATAATCTTTATCGTCATTGTCATTGTCATCGTCATCTTCGGTGTTACCTGCTCCATTCTCGCTGGTCTGTGGCTGAAGGGTTGTTATAGAAACTGCCTCAGTAGTTACCGGGTCAGGGTCCGGAGATAATGTCGTTGTTGTCGGAATCGGCTCAGAGCCTTCATTATAAGGTATGCTGAGAAGGTCCAGGAGCTCCTTTACCTTGTTTATCTCGATAGCGTAGCTGAAACCGTCACGGATACCGATGGATGCGTTGATTCCGATTACCACGCCGTTTGCGTCAACAAGAGGCCCGCCGGAATTTCCGCCGCTTATAGTTGCGTTGTGCTGGATGAGGTTTGTAGTTACTTTCTTGCCGTCGTCAAAAACAAAGCCTGTCTTGGAAACTGAACCTTTGGTAACTGTAACGTCAGCAGCGGTGTAGGGTGTATATGAAGTATACTGCTGAGTGTCCTGAACTGCTGCCGGGAAGCCCAGTGCATAGACGTCCTGGGTCTGGGAGATCTCATCGCTGTCACCCAGCCAGAGCGGTACCTTTGTGGAAAGGTCTGTGTCGATAGAAAGAACTGCATAGTCACTCTCTGCACTTTTCTCCTTGATAGTTGCAGGCTTCTTGTTATCGCCCAGAATAGCTATCTCATAGTGGAGGTAGTCATCGTCAAACTGATGCGGATTGGCTGCATCTGTTGTGTAATGGTCAACTATCCAGTTCTTGGTATCTGTCTCGATGTCAAACACATGAGCACAAGTCAGAAGAGTTGACTTATTGATGAGGAATGCAGAACCTGTCTGTATGCAGAGGTCCTCCATTCCGGTAGGATGATACCACACCTCTACCTGGAGTATTCCATTTTTGTCCTGATTAACACTGTCGTTTGCCAGCTCCCCTGCTGCTGTCGAACTGAATGGCACAAAATTTACTGCTGCCAGTGCTGCTGTCATAACTGCTGCCGATAATGCCGCAGATGACCTTTTAAAAATATTAGTGATTTTCATATTATTCCTCCTAAAAAGATTTATTTCACAGGCCTGTACCTGTAAACATCAGCTTATCAAACCACCTGTAAGGTCCTCGGTATGAGCCCTGCTGGACCTTTCTGTCTCACTGTAAACATCAAGTATCTTCTTCATTTTATCTGTTCTCTCCCGTATCGCAGCGGCTGCGTCACGGAGGGAAGCCGCACAGGCATTCCCACGGAGCCTGAACTCATCGGCGCCGGTGCTGTCCCAGTCATTTTTGGTCCTTTTCAGGATGTCAGAGAGTCTGTCAGCCAGGTCCACGATGCGGTATGCTGCATTCTCGGTCTCGTTGACTGTTTCTGCTGCTCCCGGTATATCAACTCCGAGACAGCTCGTATTGTCGCTCATAGGGCACCCTCCTTCATATGCTTATAGTCCTTGCCAGCTCGTCGAGCTGGGACTCAGCTTTTTCATTTTCGGTGCAGACTGCTTTGAGGTCCTCATAGAACTCCCGGATCTCATTGAGTATCTCCTCCAGTCCGTCGCAGTCATCTGAAAGTCCGCTGACTACCTGGTCCGCAGCGGTACCTGACCACTGCTGAGATAGGAGAAGATGTTTTTCACGGAGGAGCCTTACCTCCGCAGCCAGGTCATCGGCAACAGTATTCACTGCTTCTGCTGCTATCCTGAGCTGTCTTGCGTCAGAGCTGTAAATATTTTTGATAACTATCACTCCAATCCTGTAGCGTTGACATCATTATACATCATCCGCAGGCGAGTATTTAGATATCCTGACAAAATGCACATTAAAGGGGACAAAATGCAAGATACAGATAAAAAAGCAATGTCCGGCTGCTGAAAAAAGCCGGATGCCGGGACTATCCCGGCCACATATTTCCACAGAATAATATAAAATTTATATATATCGCCTTATAGGTTTACATATAACAACACATCTTGTTTTAATTATACTCCTTTCCCGAAGATATGTCAATATGCCTAACAAATTTTTCATACTTCTGTTACAAATTCGGCAGTTGTCACAATATGGAGCAGGGCATTTTTATCAAAATCACATTCTCAAATAATGATATCCGAGCTATTGATTCGGAGATATAAGGTGATTTTATCGACTTTTTGAATAATCGCCGCTTATTTATACCTTTAGTAATCGCTATTCGAGCTATTGGAATTATCATTTACTTAACGGATGCAAAAACGGACGGGTTATTCCCGTCCGTTACGCTTTCATGGCTTCTGCAAAACTATGGTGACACACATCTCATCACCGTGTATCTCAGCGAATATATCGCCGTTCATTGAGGTCATAAGGCTTCGGCAGATGAAAAGTCCCAGACCGCTGCCGGCCTTTCCTACGCTGTTCGCTCCTCTGCGGAAGCTGTCAAATATGTATATCAGCTCCGACTCTTCAAGAGTACAGCCGCTGTTTGTGACTGTTATCAGACGGCAGCCATCCTCGTCGTCAAAGCTGAGGGTGATATGCCCGCCGTCGCCGTATTTCACAGCGTTGCCGATAATGTTCTGGAGGACCTCACCGAGCCGCTCAGGGTCGCCCTTGACAATACAGTCCTCATATGGCTCCACCTTGAATTCAACTCCGTTGAGAGTGAGCTGTTTCCTGTAGTGAGCATCCACCCTGTCTATCACCTCAGAGATATAGAGCTCTGTGTTGTTCACGTCCAGCCGCAGGAAGTTATCATCCGAATTCTTTGCCAGCTCAGATACGAACCGTTCCGCCTCGTCGGCTTTCTCGTTTATCTTCTGTATTATCTCCTCCTGCCTTGCAGGGTCCTTGTAAAGACCCTTTGAAATTGCCGCAGAGTAGAGCTTTATGGCTGCAAGGGGAGTTTTTATATCGTGGGACACTGAGAGCAGGAGCCTCTGCTTGTCGCCCTGGAGCTCCAGCTCTTTCTGGCGGCGCTCTTCAAGAACCTCCCTGAGCATATTGATGCTCCAGACGAACTTTCCGAAATAGCGGTTACGATTTTCCTGCAAAGGGACAGTAAGGTTGCCCTTTGCCAGTTCAGCAGGAGCATCCACCAACTTGAAAAACGGCCTGAGCAGCCGGAAACGAATGTATATCAGCACTCCAAGCACTAAGACGGCAGCAGCACACATAGCAGCATTCATTAGCTTACGGCTTTTCTTGTTATTTTTCATCTGTACTGTGTCATAGTCAAAACGGTAGAGCTCGCCGTTAACTTCCCTTACTGCATAATCCGAGTCCGTATTAAGCAGCTTGTCACCGTCCTCACGGTGTCTGACTTTCGTCACATACCTGCACTCTGAAAGGTCCGGCTCCAAGCCAAGCTCTATCTGCCGGCAGATACGGCTTATCTCGACGTTGTATTCTTTTCCTGCCGTTGACCTTTCCATTTCAGTGTACTTGACATTGGCCGCTGCAAATAGTCCTGCGAATAATATGACTACAAAAATAATTAGTCTGTCAAAGCCCTTCATATGAACTTATACCCCGTTCCCCACACGGTCTTTATATGCTCAGGCTTTGAGGGGTCACGCTCTATCTTCTCACGGAGCCGCTTGATATGTACAGTCAGGGTCTGAGGCTCAGACTCGCTGTCTGTGCCCCATATGCTGTTGAAGAGCTGCTCCTTTGTGAGCACCTTTCCGATATTCTCCGCAAGCATCAGCAATAGCTGGAACTCCTTTCCTGTAAGGTCCAGAGGACGGCCTCTGAGTAACGCTGTCTGTCCGGCAGGGTCTATCTCAAGCTCCCCCAGTGTAATGAGTTCCTGAGAATACCGGCGGCGGAAAATGCCCTTTATCTTTGCGATGAGGATGTCGATGTCAAATGGCTTTTCCATATAGTCATCAGCGCCGATATTGAGCCCGTTGAGCTTGTCGTCCTTTCCGCCTCTTGCGCTGAGTATGATTATTGGTGTATCGCTGCCTCTGCGGAGCCTTTCGCAAACGCTGAAGCCATCCATTCCCGGAAGCATTATATCCAGCAGAACGAGCCTTGCCCCATATTTTTCAAAAAGGGACAAGGCTTTCTCACCAGTCTCGGCAATACTGACTATGTAATTTTCCGCTCTGAGGAAATCGCAGATAAGTCCTGCTATCTCCACGTTGTCTTCAACAATGAGTATGTCTATCATAGGCTTTCTCCTTAACTCGAAACATATACTCCACGGGAGACCGAAAACGGCCTCCCATATCACATCCAGGTTTTACCAGCCCATCTCCATGAGCCAGTTGTTAAGTGTTCTCTCACGTTCTCTGAGCTTTGCATCTGTAGTGT
Source organism: Ruminococcus flavefaciens (assembly GCA_902762855.1). Taxonomy (GTDB): domain Bacteria; phylum Bacillota; class Clostridia; order Oscillospirales; family Ruminococcaceae; genus Ruminococcus; species Ruminococcus flavefaciens_V. Next base: position 3,789 of record CACWPR010000038.1, on the reverse strand, counting down.
ACTTCCCCAGCTCGTACTCTCCCTTGATGCAGCCGTCAACTATGAATATGACTCTCGAACACCTTGCAGCGACTCTCGCATCATGAGTTACCAGCATTATAGCTGCGCCCTCATTGTTTATGCGGTTCAGCTCTGACATAACGTCATCTGAGGAATGTCTGTTGAGCGCTCCCGTTGGCTCGTCGGCAAATATCATGGCAGGTGAGTTTATCAGACTTCTGCATATACAGGCTCTCTGGAGCTGTCCCCCTGAGACTTCATTGATATCGTTATCCGCAATATCTGTTATCCCCATTTGTCTCATCAGCTTCTGGCCTGCTGCAAGTTTTTCCCTGCGGCTCAGAGTGTTCTTCTTAGATTGTACCGCAGGAAGTATGATGTTGTCAAGTACTGAAAGGTTTTTCAGCATATACATCTGCTGGAATATGAATCCCATTTCGTCAAGCCGCATATCTGCAAGCTCCTTATTTGTCAGCTTGCTTATGTCCTTGCCCTCAAAGAGAACTGTACCGGAGGTGGAATAGTCCATTCCGGACGCTGTATAGAGCAGAGTGGACTTTCCGGAACCGGAGGGGCCCATTATGCCCAGCATCTCCCCCTTCTTGACTGAGAGGTCGATATTTTTCAGCACGTTGTTCTGACGCTTGTTTACTATATACGTCTTGCACAGGGACCTGAGTTCGAGTATATTTTCCATAGCTTTTCTCCTTTATTCGATGTCCGCAGCCTGTGCGGAGGTTATTGTCTTTGTGTAAAGCGATGTGAAGAATGCTCCTGCCAGTGTTGCTGATATTACTGCGGCAGGACATATCAGGAATATCTCCAGCGGTTTCAAAACATAGCTGATGCTGTCAGTTGCTCCCATTATGGCAAATATCGGGTCCATAATAAGGCCGGTAACAGGACTGCACAGAAGGGCGGCAAAAACGGAAGCAAGCAGTGATGCAAGTACGAATCTCATAGTATGCTGTCCTATAATGACTTTATCTCTGAATCCGAGAGCCTTCATAAGTGCTATCTCGCCGGTCTCCTTGGATATGAATGCCCTCTCCATAAGTACTACTATCAGTACTGCCACAACAAGTGTAACAATAAGCAGCAGATACTCTAAAGCCCTCATAGTATCAGAGACCTCTGTAAAATCCTCGCAGAGTCCGGCAGCGTCTAATACATTCTTATCACCGTATATCTCTTTGAGTTTTTCTATCCTGCTTGCTATCTCCTTTTCATCCGGAGAATCGTCAAAGTCCACCTGCATATACTGATAACCGGTACAATTGTCCGGATCTGTGTCCTGATGCAGTCTTACAAAGTCACCCTGATTCATCATCGAAGAGAAAAGAGCTGTGATGATATAGTCCTTGCTTTCTCCTCTCATTTCTATAGAAACCGTATCTCCTATCCCGGCGCCGAGAGACTCGGCAGCAGCAGGTGTCACAGCGATCTCATTCCATGCCTGAGGCGGCGTTCCTTCCGTTATGGGAAGGTCGGCAGTATCCAGTCTGCTGTTCACGCCGCATGGCTTTCTCAAAGTTCGGCCATCAAAGGTGATCGGAAGCAGAAATACACGACTGATCGAGACCCTGCCGCTCATGCCATTGTCAATGAGGACCTTCTCTACTGATGCAAGTGCTCTTTCAACATCAGCATTGTCATCACTAATAATATCCTCATCAAGAGAGTTGTCATTTATATAAACATCCGAGTGATGTATATTGAAAAGGTAAAGAAGCCTGTCACTGCAAAGTGTGTTGCATAGATTAGCCATTACCATTACGAGTACAAGACATATAGTAATGATAGCCGTAATTATACCGAACTGCTTTGGTGCGCTTACGAAGTCATTCACAGCAAGGAAGCTCGTTGTTGACAGCCTTGACTTTCCTGCCCTGAGGAATGTTTTCTTTCCGAACCTCTCACCGTTCATACCGTTCCTTACAGCGTTGATAGGCGATAGTTTCCTTATCTTCCTTGTACAGGAATAAGCAAAAAGGATTATCAGCAGCACTACTGCTGCGGCACAAAGGATACCGATAAGGAACTGATCGTCACCTTCAAAAACTATGTCCTCTGATGCCATCTTCATCAGGAAGTCTGACACAGGGAATGATAGTACCATACCTACAGCTGCACCAGTGCAGGCAAGTGCGAGATACTTTACAATGTACATCAGCCTGATCGTGGAGTTTTTCAGTCCGATCGCCTTCATTACACCTATCTCTCTGAATTCCTCGCTTATAGTGAATCCGATAACGAATCTAAGGACAACCATTGCCACAAGAAGAAGTCCTACACTTGCAACTATAAGGACGGCTGCGATCAGGAAGTTGACTATATACATCGTCTTAACAGTATTCAGTGTAACAGTAGTAACTATGACCTTATATTTCGATATAGCATTTGATAGTTCAGGGATATTATCAGTGCTTATATAGTAGAGGGTGGCATCCATGATAGCATCATCCTCGATATTCTGCTCAGTGAGGAAGCTCTCATAGTCATCGTCGTTAACAAAAAACCTGTATATGCCTCCGCCAAAGCTGGCACCAAGAACAGCATCCTTTGCTTTTCCCATGAGTTTGAATTCCTTCTGCACATTGCCTACAGTAATTGTAAGGATGTCGCCTTCCTCCAGATCAAATCTTTTCATAAGATCACTCTGAACGTACATTGTACCTTTCTCAATGGAGCGTATCTCATTATTATCCATATCAAAGTAGTTCAGCTTAGCCTGTGAGAATGGCATCATGCATCCTGTAGTACCGAAATCCATATATTTACCGTCGTGATAACCTATGTTCTCAGCCTGGATACACAGATGTTTTTCTGTCTCATAGCTTTTTAAGTACTCCGAGCTTTCCAGATATTCCTTGAGTGCCTTTTCATCTTCACCATTGTGCTTATCAACAGTAAACATAAAATAATCCTCAGAGAGATCTGCCTTTTCAAAATAATTTTCAAGTCCGTTCGAGATATTGACAATATTATTTACACTGCTTGATACAAACATTACAGAAAGCATCACGAAAAATAATATTATCGTATTTATTGTCTTTTTACGTTTCAAGTCCCTTTTTAGTATCCTGAAAAACATGGTCTGCCTCCTTTTTACGGCTGTTGTTCTTTCCATGTTCATATGATAGCATAGATTTTATTAAATAATCCTTAACTTAAAAATGCCTCTTCATTTTGAAGAGGCATTAAATACATATAAAAAGTCCCGGCACTAAGTGTCGGGACTTTTGGCTCCCCCTGCCCGGCTCGAACGGGCGACAACTCGGTTAACAGCCGAGTGCTCTACCGACTGAGCTAAGGAGGAATATAAATGCCGGCATTGTTCTACTTTCCCAGGCCGTCGCCAGCCAAGTATCATCGACGTGAATGAGCTTAACTTCCGTGTTCGGAATGGGAACGGGTGTGACCTCATTGCAATAAACACCGACTAATTTATATGGTGACCCGTACCAGAATCGAACTGGTGTTACCGGCGTGAGAGGCCGGTGTCTTAACCGCTTGACCAACGGGCCAAAAAATTGGTGCACCATCGGGGACTCGAACCCAGGACCCACTGATTAAGAGTCAGTTGCTCTACCAACTGAGCTAATGGTGCATCTCAAACTGCTTAACTATTATAACATACTTTTTGTTATTTGTCAAGCACTTTTTTCAATTTTTTTGGATTTTTTTGAGACTTGAAAATAAAGCAAAAGCAAGCTAAGGAAGAACTTAGTTCACAAGAATCAAAAGGAAAAGCCCTCGACCGATTAGTACCTGCAAGCTGAACGTGTC
>CACWPR010000037.1 GCA_902762855.1 Ruminococcus flavefaciens | reverse complement strand
TTTGATATCCTCATTGATGAAGAAAGGGACAATGCTATTAGCAAGGCACTGTTTCAACATCAGAAGCCTGCCAATACGACCGTTTCCGTCATAGAAGGGGTGTATCTTTTCAAAAGCGGCATGGAACTCAGCAACGTCATACAGGTCGAGAGAAGGCTTGCTTTCGTATTTGCGGAGCAGGTTCTGTACAAGACCGGATACATCTTCCGGTAAGGCTGTCTCTATCTCACCGACCTCATTAGGGTACTTCTTATAGTCGCCTATAACAGCGTAATCTGTATCATCCTCCATAACTCCGTTCTTCAGCATACGGTGGAGCTGCTTTATATAGTCCTCAGTTATAGGCTCATTGACGGTGTCGAGGATGTAGTCGAAGCATCTGAAGTGATTTGCAGCCTCAAATACATCATTCACCGGAACAGTACCGTCGATAGTGCGTGTCTCATAGATATATCTGGTCTGGTCATGTGTAAGTCTGCTGCCTTCGATGTGGTTGGAGTTGTAAGCAAAATCAACCTGCATCCTGTTATATATGCTGCCCTTGATCTTTCTGCTCTTCTCAGAAAGCAGAACAGGCAGTAGTTCTCTTGTATCTGACATAAGGAACCTCCTTATCTTTTATATTATTATAACAAGCTATAAAATATTAGTCAAGACGCTTTAACAGAAGAACTGTTATCCCGATGGACGAAAGAGCTATTCTGCTGATTTATTATTGCCTTTATTCGTCCTTGATTTTGCAGGTATCGCAAAATCGCGTAGGAAAAATGTAGGAAAACAACGAAAAAGGCACCTTCGATCTCTCGAAAGTGCCTATTCTTCTGGGGTGGGAGATGGGATTCGAACCCACGGTCTTCGGGACCACAATCCGACGCTTTAACCAGCTAAGCTACACCCACCATATAAATAAAAACGAAGCTCCCCATTAAATGGGAACATATAACGGAGAGTTTCGGAATGGCGCGCCTTGCTGGATTCGAACCAGCGGCTTACTGCTTAGAAGGCAGTTACTCTATCCAGCTGAGTTAAAGGCGCATAGATAAAATCAGCAGCCAAGGCTGCTTTAGAATGGAGCGGGTGATGGGAATCGAACCCACGTAACCAGCTTGGAAGGCTGGAATTCTACCATTGAACTACACCCGCATGGCGTTTCAACAGTAAATATTGTACCACAAATATAATGCGTTGTCAATAGTGAAAAACAAAAAAAGTCGATATACACAAAAAAAACTGCGTTGTAGGTTGGCTGCGAGTCAAAATAGCCAAAGACTCGGCGGGGGCTATGGAATGTGACGGAATCGTTATGAAAAAGTCATCTGAAAGTCACGGAAATGGTGTATATTATATGAGCGGGAGCATAAAAATGATATTCGTTAATGCCTGTGTTAAGGCGTTTGCAAAGCTCTGAGCGAAAATGCAAAATAAATGCAAAAACTATTGACAACTTATTGTCAATGCATTATTATATTTATGTAAGGAAAAATGAGCAGGAACTAAAGTTAAAATAAAAAAATATCTTTTGGCTTCGTCTTTTTGGTCCTCAGAAATCACTATTATACGAGAGTAATATTTCAGAAAGGTTTTTTCAGAATGAAATTTTTCGCAGCTCTTGGCAGGACACTTTTCGCTTGTGAAAGCGTACTTATATATATGAAGGTAAATATAGAACAAAAGGTTGTGGTCTGATGAAAAGAAAAAGAAATCAATGCGGCCGGGGAAGGGAAAAGCTGTTCAGCGGATTGTGCATCGTTCCAAGTCTGCTGGGTGTGCTCATATTCTTCGTTATCCCATTCGGCATAGTCATCTATTACTCTTTGATAAACAATCCCATTGTAAAGGAATATGTGGGACTTGATAACTATAGGGCTCTTCTGGATAACGTGGCCTTCAAGAGAGCATCTAAAAATACAGCAGCATTTTCACTTATAGCGGTTCCGCTGGCAACGGTGCTCTCACTGGGACTCGCGCTCCTGCTGGAAAGGAATATCCCCGGAAAGAGCCTGCTCAGAACTTTCTTCCTCAGCCCTCTTATGGTGCCTACTGCTTCGGTAGTTCTGGTTTGGCAGGTGCTCTTCCACAACCACGGTACTATCAATCAGGTCGCAGAGATATTCGGCGGTGAACCTGTTGACTGGCTGAAATCCTCCAAGGGTCAGGTGGTCATCATCCTGATGTTCCTCTGGAAGAATCTGGGATACAATATGATACTGTTCATGTCTGCGCTTTGCAGCATACCCAAGGACATTATGGAGGTGGCTGATCTTGAAGGTGCCGGCAGTCTCTACAAGTTCTTCCACATAAAGCTCCGCTACCTTTCGCCGACTATCCTGTTCGTATTCATACTCTCACTTATCAACTCATTCAAGATATTCCGTGAGGTCTACCTGCTGACGGGCAATTATCCATACGATAAGCTCTATATGCTCCAGCACTTCATGAACAATACCTTCCAGAGCCTCGATTATCAGAAGCTCTCGGCAGCAGCGATACTCTTCTCGCTGGTAATGATAGTAATTATTGCAGTGCTCCTCATCACTGAGAGCATCTTCGGAAAGGATGTGGAGAACTGATGAACGTTAAGAAAAAAGGCCGGCTCTTCAATGTGGTCATAACCGTATTCATAGTCCTTGCAGCGATAATGTTCATTCTTCCCACTGTTCTGACTATCGCCAATTCCTTTATGACCTCCAATGAGATATCCGCAAATTACGGCGCTATGTTCGGAAATATGAACGGCTCTGAAAGTACCTTCATATCCAAGAACGTCAACCTGAAATTCATCCCGGATAAGGTAACAGTGGCTCAGTACAAGGCCGTGCTCATACAGAATTCCGACTACCTGATGAAGTTCTGGAACTCCGTTCTGCTGACTGTGCCTATAACTCTTTTCCAGCTCATGCTGGCAGTGGTAACTTCCTATGGCTTTTCACGTTATCCCGGCAAGATAAAGAGCATGATCTTCTTTGCCTATATCATTCTGATGCTCATGCCTGCACAGGTCACACTTGTTCCGAACTATCTGGTGGCCGACAAGTTCAATATGCTTGAAACTTCCGAAAAGCTGGTATTCAAGGGGGCCGCCAAGCCTCTGAACGTATTCTGCATGATGTGGGCAAGACGTGCGGTCATACTGCCCAGCATCTTCTCGCCCTTCAGCATATTCCTGCTGACCAAGGTGATGCGGCGCATCCCTTCATCCTATGTGGAGGCCGCCAAGCTGGACGGCGCCGGGGAAATACAGATAATGACAAAGATATATCTTCCCCTCTGCAAGAGCGCTCTGGTATCCATTGGTATGCTGGTATTCATCGACTACTGGAACATGGTGGAGCAACCGCTGATACTTATGAAAAATACGTCAATGCATCCCCTTTCGGTTTTCCTCTCACAGATAAATACCGGAGATGTGGGACTTGCGTTTGCGGTAGGTGTGGTCTACATGATACCTACCATCCTGATGTTCCTTTACGGCGAGGATTACCTGGTGGAGGGCATCACCTATTCCGGCGGTATCAAGGGATGAGCCGGTACTATGCATAAGGAGGATAATACAATGAGTGAAAATAATAAAGCTATTGATAATAAAGATACAGAAGAAATGACACCTTCACCGGCTGTGGACCTTGCTCCTGCTTCAAAAGAAGAGGTGGAGGCCGTCAGAAAGAGACTTATCGAGCAGGATAAGACAGCAGCGAAGTCCCCGGAGAGAAAGAGGGAGATAATAAAAACAGTCCTCATAATCTTCCTTGCAGGACTTCTCATCCTCACATTCTTCTCCAATACTATTATGAACAAGTCCCTGCCGGAAATTTCCACTGATACAGTTACCAGCGGAAAGCTCACTGAGAGAGTCAGAGGCAGCGGCATGATAGAGTCTAACCAGTCCTATGATGTTACGACTGACGGCAACTACACTATCGACACTATCAACATCAAGACCGGTCAGGAGGTCAAGAAGGACGATGTGCTCTTCGTCCTCAACGGTTCCGGAAGCGAGGAGCTCACAGCTATGGAGGATGACCTCGCAGCCCTGGAGCTTGAATATGAAAAGGCTCTCCTTGAATCCCCCGCAGACTTCGCTGAGGAGAAAAGGGCGGTCCGTGACGCACGTATCGCTCTCCAGCAGGCTATAGAGAAGAGAGACTCCGTGCTCAGCAGCCAGAGCTCCGACGCTCAGGCTAAGGAGCAGCTCAAAAAAGATAAGGCCGAGGCTAAAAGACTCACCACTCTTCAGACAAAGCTCTCATCCACTATATCAGCTATCGACATGGACGATTATTCCGGAGCAGCTCCTGAGCTCATCGGCAACCTCGCTTCAATGCTCAGCAATTACCGTGCAGCCGAGTCTGCTTACACCGAGGCATATGCGCTGTACAGTCAGGCTGTTGAGGAAGGCGCTGATGAAAGCGTTGTCAATGCAGCCCTTTCAGACGCAGGCTCCAAGGAGAGCGTAAGAGACCAGACAAAGATAGACTACGACAATGCCAAGAGCGGCATCCGCTATGACCTTGCAGCTCAGCTCGCCTCCACAGAGGCTGCACTCGAAGCAGTCAATGACCGCCTTGAGGAAAGCGCCGAAGGCTCAATCGGCGACGGCATGACCTATGAGGAGTGCGTGGCAGATGTTGAGATAAAACAGAATGCCCTTGACGATGCTACCGCCGCCCTTGAAAAGGCTCAGGCAGCGGACAAGGTGCTCACCCAGCAGCAGAAGCTGGAAATGGATGCCAAGAAAAAGAAGATAGACTCCCAGAAGGCAGAGATAGAAAAGCGCAAGGCTAAGAGCGGAAAGGTAGAGGTCAAGGCCAAGTACGACGGAGTCGTAAGCTCCATAAACGTACAGCCCAGCGATACAACAGCTCCTGAGGCACCTCTTGCAGTCATTGACCTGGCACAGGAGGGCTACACCGTAAGGGTGGAGGTCTCACAGGATAAGGCAAAGAAGCTCAAGAAGGGCGTAAAGGCTGAGGTGCTCAATAACTGGAACAGCAGCGCTGAGGCAGTACTCAAGGACATAAAGAACAGCTCCGGCAGCTCAGGTACAAAGACCCTTGTATTCGACATAACAGGTGATGTGGACTCCGGTACATTCATTGAGCTGTCCATTCCCTGCGGCAGCGGCAACTACGATACAATAGTTCCCAAGAGCGCACTCAAGAGTGATTCTTCCGGTTCATTCGTACTTGCAGTAAAGTCAAAGAGCTCCCCTCTGGGCAACCGCTACTATGCTGAGAAGATAAAGGTGGAGGTCCTGGCCTCCGATGAGTCCTCCAGCGCAGTACAGGGTTCGATATCCAGCGGTACATATATCATAACAGCAGCCAGCAAGCCCGTATCCGCAGGAGACCAGGTCCGTATGCAGGATAAGTAAGGCGGTGACGCTCCATGAGGATAAGATTCAAAAAGCGGTATATCGTTATTGCCGCCCTCAATGCGGTGTCGCTCATCGGTACTGCGGTGCTTACGGCTGTGGGAGGTTCAATGGCCGGGTCCCAGAGCTATAACTACGCTGCTGAACGCTGGAAAGGTGACAGTGACCTGGACTATTCCCAGATAAGCTGCTTTTTCTCCGACGATGCCGGATTTTCCACCGACAGCCTGAACTCCGTCAAGAGCCAGTTCCTCAGCGAACTGGAAACAGTCTCGATTTCTCCTGAGGAGGGCATCGGACTCATAACGGATGCATACAGCGCTCCCCTCGGCAAGGAACAGGTCAGGACTGACGGAGTCGGACGGTCAGATGCAGAGGTAACAGCAGTGGGAGGAGATTTCTTCTTCTTCCGGGACTTCCGCCTTGAAAGCGGCGCATTCTTCCGGAAGGATGATGTCATGCAGGACGGCGCTGTCATTGACAGGACCCTTGCATGGAATCTCTACGGCTCCGATGACGTCGCCGGAATGGATATATATATCAACGACGTAAAGCTGTATATCGCAGGAGTCATAGACCTGCCGGATAACGACGCTGAGGAGCAGTGCATCGGAGACACTCCAAGGGCATATATATCCTACGAAAGCGCCGCACTCATCGCTCCGGAGTATGACGGAGACTACGGCATGGGAGAGGACTACAGCTACACACCTTCGTTCAGAAGGATAAACTGCTACGAGTACGTCATGCCGGAAAAGGTAAGTGACTTTGCTGAGAACTGTGCCGATAAGATATTCGGAGAGGCCTACGACGGCAAGATAGATGTGGTGGTGAACTCCGGAAGGTTCTCACCTTCAAAGAGAGCAAAGGCTTTTAAGAAACTATACAAAACTGCGGTCCGCAGTGACGCAGTCCGATACCCATACTGGGAAAATGCCTCCCGGATAGTGGAGTTCAGGCTGTCATACATCTACGGCCTCCGCAAACTAACCTACGTTATACCGGTGCTGACTGCACTGTGGCTGGTCATAAAGGGCTGGATGTTCCTGCGGAGGAACAAGTCCAGGATCAAGGACTTTGCCGGACGGTGTGCGGAAAAGCTCCGTATGAAAATAAAGAGAAGAAAGAATAAAGTTCCCGGAACAGCCGAGAGTCAGTGAGAAGGCCGCACGGGAGGACACAAAAGAAAGTTCATAATATACCACACAAGGGACCGGTAATCACCGGAAAAGAAGAGGCCGGGAGACTTATCCCGGCAAACAGAAAGGAAAGGTAACCATGAAAATCGAATCATTAAGAAGAATGACAGCGGCTGCGTCAGCAGCAGCAATTTTCCTCTCAGCAGCGTCCTGCGGCAAGGACAAAGAGGGAAGAGAGGCTCCCACAGCAGATAAGGTGCTCAACAACTCATACCGCTCAGAGCCTATCGACGTGGATCTTGATATTGACAATGTGGACGACATGGTCTATATCCCCGACAGCCAGCAGTTATTGATAAGCGGTACGACATACGATGAGGATACCTACGAGGCAGAGAATGTTTTCTACCTGACAGATACTGCGTTCACCGATGTAAAAAGCGTCAAGCTGGACGTTGATAAGCCTGAGAACGGCATGGTCAACCTCCGTACAGCTTATATGCCAGGCGGAAATATCGCTGCTGTCCTCAATATTCAGGACTACGGCGACATGAAGGCTCCCGATTGGAAAGACCCTGATTTCGACTATGATTCATTTGATTATGAGGCTTTCGAGGAAGGGATAAAGTACTCATACAAGGTGTGCGTATATGACCTTGAGGGAAACGAAATATCCTCATCAGACCTTGACCTCAGCGAGTATGCTGATGAGAACGGCTCTGCATATTTCAACAATATGATAGCAATTGACAGCGAGACCTTTGTCCTTGGCATAAGCGGCATGGAGGAACATTATGTAAGCCTTAACTCTTCCGGAGAGATACTCAGTGAGATAAAGGCCGAAGGTATGGAATGGATAGACAGCATGACTATCGCAGCAGACGGTTCACTTGCCGTTACAGGCTACGGTGACAGTGGTCTGGAGCTCCAGTTCCTTAATACCGACGGCTCCGGCTCTGCGGCTGACATCGTTGACCTTAAAGACTTTAACAGCGGAATGGCAAGGCTCCTCCCTGGCAGCGGCGACTCTGATGTGTTTATCTCAAGCAGCATGGGCCTTTACTCTATCAAGGACGGAGAGTCCTCTGAACTGGTAAACTACATGAACTCTGATATTAATGGTCAGACAGTAAACTGTATCATCCCCGTTGACAACGGCGATTTCATCGTATGCGAGAACGACTGGAATACAGGCAGCATCTCATTCTCACGTCTCACAGCAAGAGATATGGAAGAGCTGAAGGATACAAAGGTAATAACTATCGCCCTCATGTTCCCCGGCTCTGACATCACCGAGAAGATAACTGCCTATAACAAGTCCGCAACAGGCTACCGCTTCAAGGTAGAGGACTACAGCAACTACTATGACTACGACGAGAAGCAGGACCAGCTCACAAATACTCCCGGCGACCAGTTCAAGAAGGACCTTATCTCAGGAAAAACTCCCGATATGGTAATTTTCGATGACCGCTCCACTCTGGCTCTTCTGGGCAAGAAGGGCGTATTCGCTGACCTGGGTGAAATGCTCGACAATGACAGCGAGCTTAAAAAGGACGACATCATGCCCTGTGTACTCAAGGCAGGCGAGGTAAACGGCAAGCTCGTCGGACTTGCCAACAGCTTTGATGTCGAGACCTACGTTATCAAGAAGAAGTTCTACGACGGACAGGGCTGGTCTCTGGACGACATGATAGAGGTCTATGACAACAAGCCCGAAGGCGCTAAGCTCTATCAGTATGAGACAAAGTCAAATATCCTCTATGAGCTGATATATACTGCAAATAAGTTCATCGACTACGAGAACGGCACTTGCAGCTTCGATGACCCTGAGTTCGTTAAGTTACTTGAATTCTGCAACAGATTCCCCGATGAAGAGGAAGAGGCAGATTTTGAAAATTTCACAGATGAGGACAGGGAGAACTACAGCAAGGAGGCCCAGACCGTATACCGTAATGACAAGGCACTTGTGGAGAGTATGTATATTTCCGACCTCCGCCGCTATGCTTCATTGCGCTACGGTGAGTTCGGTGAGGAGATAAGCCTTGCAGGTGTTCCTACTACAGAGGGCAACGGCGGTGTTATAAGCTGCTACAGCTACATGGCTATCATGGACGATTCACCCTGCAAGGACGAGTGCTGGAAGTTCATCAAGACCTTCTTCACAGAAGAGGCTCAGCAGAATCAGACCCTTCCTGCACTTGTATCCGAATTTGACAAGCGTGTGGATGAGTGTACAGAAAGACCTTACTGGACCGATGAGAACGGCAAGAAGGAATACTACGACGACTCTTACTGGATAGGCGAAGAAGAGATAAAGATACCTCCCCTTACTGATGAGGAAAGAGATATGTTAGTTGATTATGTAAAGGGCGCTGAGACAGTTTCAGGCGGCTACTCCGCAGAGGTGTTCAAGATAATCGATGAAGAGACAAAGGCTTACTTTGCCGGCGAAAAGACCGCTCAGGAAGCTGCTGATATGATACAGAGCAGAGTTTCTATTTACGTGAGCGAACAGAGCTGATAACGCTTTCAGCAGCTCGATAGTTTCAATTATTTAAGATTTTTCCAAAATAAATACAACCTCCTTATGAAGACCGCTCCCGGCTGAAAGCTGGGGGCGGCCTTTTTGCAAAGATGCAGCTCCGGTGTAACCCGGCCGGCTCTTTTTCGTACTATATCAGTAGAGAACTGTGAAAGGAGATGATGTTCCATGGAGGACAATGAGATAATCGGACTTTACTGGGAGCGCTCAGAGTCCGCAGTTTCCGAGACTGACGCAAAATATAAGAAGCTCTGCCTGCACGTTGCAGATAACATCCTCTCAGACCGCTCCGACTCCGAGGAGTGCCTCAACGACACCTATCTTGCGGTCTGGAATTCTATCCCCTCAGAGAGACCACGTTACTTCCCGGCCTTTTTGTGCAGGATAATCCGCAATCTTGCCCTGAAAAGGTACAGGTACAACACTGCCGGAAAGCGCAACCCGGAGGTCACAGTGTCTATGGACGAGCTTGAGGAATGCGTTCCGTCCGGAGAAAACGTGGAGCGTATCTGCGATGCTCGTGAGCTTGGCAGGCTCATCTCTGACTTCCTCCGTGAGCAGTCACGGAAGAACAGGGTCATATTCGTCCGCAGATACTGGTACTACGACTCCGTAAAGGAGATCGCCGAGAGGTACTCACTAAGCGAAAACAGCGTTAAACAGAGCCTTTTCCGCATGAGGGAAAAGCTGAAGAGATTTCTTTCCGAGGAGGGACTATAATGGATAAGGAGAAACTGAGAGATGCCATAGACAATCTTGATGACGAGCTCATCGACGAGGCGGAAAAAGCCCGTGGCCTGAGCTACAGGGCGAAAATGAGGATAGTCCGGACGCTGATAGTAGGTGCGGCGGCAGCAGCTATGGTGACTACTGCACTGCTGATACATCTGGGCAGCCGTAAGCCTTCCGGCGACGGCGGAGAGGTGGTCATGCCGCCGGAAGCAGTCACTGAGCAGTCCACAGCGGAGGACGGTGGAACGGAGATAACGACAGCTCTCCCGGAGACTGTCATGGCGGAGACGAGTGGAGCCGCAGTCACAGAGGTAACAACAGTCTCGGCTGTGGCAAGTACGGTGAAGGTGACGACTGTTTCTGTTGCAGATACGAGCACAGTCACTCTGCCGGATGAGCCTGCTGCCGCGGCAACAACGGAATTCACGTTTGATAAGGACGGCCTTTTCAAAGCGCCGGAGAACTACAGCTATCAGGGCGACCCGGAGGTCATATGCGTCAAGTACAGCAATGCGTATCTCCGTGAGAGGTACGATTTATGGATAAACTGCGATACAGAGCAGTCCGACAGGGACCTTGACCTGGTCAGCGGATTTGACCTGACGGATGAAGCAGAGGACATAGGCTTTGAGGGCGGCGGCTTTCTGCTGAGGGTATTCTATCGGGACGGCACCTTCATGGAGTATGAGCTCTTTGACAGCTTTGGTATCCTTTACATAACAGAGCGTGACGGTACTAAAAAACGTTGGAAGGACCTCTCCGGCAATTCCTATGAGCTCCTGATGCAGCTCCAGTCGGACCAGCTTGCTGTTGATGAGTACATTAACATTGTGGTAGAGGAATATTACGGCTAATTACTGATGGTAGAATAGCAGCGTGATTTGACCCTCCGGAGGGTGAGCGCGTTAACAAAATATATACTTCTTGTAATATTACACAAATCCTGCACTGCGGTTTTGGAGAGTTTGCGGATTGAAAAAAACTGCAAAATGTGGTAAAATATAAGCATGAGAGGAGTGCATCCGGATGGAGGATAAACGTCAGGATGCAGGATGGATCTCGTCCTTCGGGGGGATTAAAGCAATACCAGATAGGGTATTGCGAAAGCAGTCGGAATAGCCGGCTGCTTTTTTATTACCTCTGCACTCCTGCTGAACTTATGTCACTGAGCGAATATTAAAAAAGCATTATAAATCAGTTACTGTGTTCTATACATCAGTGAAACTATCACAAAAATGACTTTTCACGCAAATCGAGTCTTAACAAAAGCATTATAAATCAGCTTTTAAGCATTTTATATCATTGAAACATTACTGGTATGGGTGTATAATGTGAACAATGAAACAGAAAGTTAACAAATAACAGTTAACAGCCGCCTCACGGCGGCACAGAGGGAAAATAATAGATATATAATAAGCACACATTTTATTTATTTATATTTTACGGAGGGATATTAAAATGAGAAACCACATGATCCAGCGCCGCGCAGCTTCAGTTGCAGCGGCAGCGATGATGACAATTTCCTGTGCAGCAGGAAATTTCAGCATCGCATCAAATCAGCTCCTCAGCAGCTCTATCACAGCAGTTGCCGCTGAGAGCACAGTCAAATTTATCCAGTCTGTTGGCTATGGCGAGGGAGTTTACGCCACATGGTCATCTGTATCAGGAGCCTCCGGATACAACGTTTACGTTGACGGCTCCCAGATAGACTCAATGCTCATCAGACAGTACCCCGGCTATATGAGAGCCGATGCTGTTGGCCTCAAGGCCGGCAGCCACACTATCAAGGTAGTGCCTATCATAAGCGGCAAGGAGGATTCCTCCAAGGCTGCACAGACTTCTGCTACTGCATATGCTCATGACAGGTCCGGTTTCGCATTCGTAAACGGCAACGCTAACGGTGCTTACAATGCTGACGGTACCCTTAAATCCAACGCTACTGTTATCTATGTTACTAACTCCAATAAGGATTCAGTTTCCGTGTCTCTTCCCGATAAAAAGGGTACCGCCACGACCGTGAAGGGCGTACAGAACATCCTCACTAACCTCAAGAGCAATACCAAGGCCGGCCCTGTATGTATCAGATTTATCGGCAACATTACCGATCCGGCTACACTCACAAGCGGCGACCTGTATGTTGATACTGTTACCTGCGGCGTTACGATAGAAGGTATCGGTGCTGATGCTACTCTCAACGGTTTCGGCCTTTCTATCAAGAAGTCATCAAATGTCGAGGTCCGCAACCTCGGATTCATGAACTGTAACAGTACTGAGGGCGATAACTGCTCGCTCCCCGCTGGAAACGACCACGTTTGGGTACACAACTGCGATTTCTTCTACGGCGATGCAGGTTCCGACGCTGACCAGGCTAAGGGCGACGGCGCTCTTGACACCAAGACTTCCACTTACATCACTCACTCCTATAACCACTTCTGGGATAACGGAAAGTGTAACCTCCAGGGTATGAAGAGCGAGTCTACAGAGAACTATATCACATACCACCACAACTGGTTCGACCACTCCGACTCCCGTCATCCCCGTATCCGTACCTGTTCCGTTCACTGCTACAACAACTATTACGACGGAAACTCCAAGTACGGTGTAGGCGTTACAATGGGCGCATCCTGCTTCGTTGAGAACAACTACTTCAGAAACTGCAAGTACCCCATGCTCTCATCAAGCCAGGGCTCTGATGTGGCTACAGGAGGTACATTCTCCGGCGAGACAGGAGGTATCATCAAGTCCTACGGCAACGTTATGACCGGCCAGAAGGCTTATGTCACATATCAGCAGAGCAGCTCCGATTTTGATGCTTACGAGGCTTCCTCAAAGACTGAGAAGGTAGGCTCCTCCGTTAAGACAAAGTCCGGCGGAACTACATATAACAACTTCGATACTTCCAGCGTGATGTACAGCTACACAGCAGACAAGGCTTCCGACGTTCCCACTATCGTTACTGCAAAGGCAGGACGAGTTGACGGCGGCGACTTCAAGTGGACCTTCAACAATTCTGTTGATGATGAGAGCTATGCTGTAAATTCAGCTCTCAAGTCTGCACTGTCAAGCTATAAGGGCACAGTAACAGCTATCGGAAGCGGCTTCAAGGAGGACAACTCTGCACCGCCTGCTGTAACTACTACCACTTCTCCCATTGTTATCGACGTTACAACAACATCCTCACAGAACGTTGTTACTCCTTCTGTGACCACTACATCCTATACACAGCCTACAGTTGTAACTGGCGGTCAGGCTCACAACTTCACAGAGAGCGGCACCTCCAGCAGCTTCTACACTATCTCCGGAAACCTCTCCACAGCTAAGGGAACTGTCACCTACAACGGCATGACACTTACACAGTGCCTGAAAATAGAGACTTCCACTTCTATCAGCTTCAACGCAGGTTCATCCGGAAAGTTCACAATGGTATTCGGTGATGCTAATTCAACTATCAAGATAGACGGCACCAAGTACACAGCCGACGGCAGCGGAATCCTCTCCGTAGACCTTGGCGCAGGAAGTCACAGCATCACAAAGGCTGACGCTGTAAACCTCTTCTACATGAACTTCGGCGGCAGCGGTGCAAGCCAGCCTGCTGTTACAACTACAGCTTATCAGCAGGGTCCCTCTGAGACAACTGTTACAACTACAAAGAACAGCACTCCTTCAAACGTAAAGCTGTCAGACGTCAAGGCTATCAGCGCAGGCGGCTGGAACGAGATGCTCTATATGCTCCTTTCAGGCATCAAGGACTCAGACGTTTCCGGAGTTTCATACAGCGGCCCTACAAATGGCTCCCTCACAGGTGCAGACCTTGAATTCCTGGTAAGAGACACCAGCGAAGGCCTCCGTATCGACATCCCCGGCCTTAAAGCAGGTACCTACTCTGTAACTCTTACAACAAGCAAGGGTACACTCACAAAGTCCGGTATCGAGGTCGGCGCTCAGGACCGTTCAGGCTACGCTCACTACAACTTCACAGCAGGTGTAGGTGCATACAACGATGACGGAACACTCAAGGCAAATGCAAAGGTCATCTACGTTACAAATGACAATAAGGACACAGTTACAATAACCTCCAAGGACGGCACTACAGTAAAGGGTATCGGAAATATCCTCAACTCTGCCGGACAGGACATTGGCGGCGGAAAGACCTCCAACGGCGGCACAAAGCCCAACAGCAATGCCGGTATCATCAAGAAGCTGGCTCAGGACGGCACTCCTCTCGTTGTAAGAATCATCGGTGATGTTAAGGCTCCGAGCGGTCTTACTGCATACGATTCAACAGACCTTGGCGGCTCTGTAGGCGACAACGGCTACATGGCAAGAATGAAGTCCGGTAAGGACGTTACTATCGAGGGTATCGGAACTGATGCCGTAGTAAACGGCTGGGGCTTCCACTTCATGGCTGAGTCCGCTGCTCCCGATTACGGCAAGAGCTTCGAGGTAAGAAATATCAAGTTCAAGAACGTTCCTGAGGACTGCGTAGGTATGGAAGGTGTTCAGGAAGGCTCCAAGCTCACAGCTCCCGTTGAGAGATGCTGGATACATAACTGCGAATTCTACAAGCCTTCTATCTCCAATCCTGCTGAGTCCGACAAGGCCGGCGGTGACGGAGCCTGCGACTTCAAGCGTGGACTCTACTTCACAAACAGCTACTGCTACTACGAGGGCTACCACAAGACTAACCTCGTTGGTGCTTCTGACTCCAACCTCCAGTTCCACCTGACATATCACCACAACTACTGGAACAAGTGCGAGTCCAGAGGACCTCTGGCTCGTCAGGCTAACATCCATATGTACGATAACATATTCAGCGGCCAGACCAGCTACTGCATGAACCCCAGAGCTAACGCTTACATCTTCTCAGAGTACAACCTCTTCGAGAACTGCAAGAACCCCATGCAGATAAAGCTGGGTGCTATCAAGAGCTTCAACGATACACTCACAGGCTGCAAGGGCGACCAGCAGGGTACAATAGTTACCAGCAAGAGCACAAAGGTAAGCTCAGACTGTCAGTACGCAAACTTCGACACAGATTCATCTATATGCTACATCCCCTCCGGCAAGTATCTCCTCCACACAGATACCTCTAAGCTCAAGAGCATCTTCGAGACTGACGGCGGTACAATGGACAACACAACTATCGGTGCAGGAAATCTTGTTATAGGCGATGCTCCCGCACAGGAGACAACTACTACCACAACCACTACGACCACAACAACAACTACTACAACATCCACAACAACAGCTCCTCAGCCTACTACTACCACAACTACACCTGACCCCACTATCTCAAGCAAGGTATCAGGCGACGTTGACGGCGACGGCGAGGTAAAGATGAACGACGCTGTACTCATCATGCAGTATCTTTCAAATTCCGATACACACAAGCTGGATGCTCAGCAGCAGAAGAACGCTGACTGCTCCGGAAATGGAAACGGTATCTCAGTAATGGATGCACTTGCTATTCAGAAGTACCTGTTACAGCTCATACCCTCTCTTCCGGAAACATAATTGGATCGTTTTCGGATGAAAATATAATGCCTAAAGAGAAAGGAGCCTCCCTACGGCTCCTTTTTCTATTATCCCAAGAGCATATACCCGCATCCTCCTGAATATAATGATATGACCGATATACAGCCAGATACTCAGGAGGTACCGCAATGCAGGAAAAATCACTGAAGCAAAACCACAATCTTATCCTCGAAAACAGAAAGAAACTCAGCCTTTCAGGAGTCACCGATGTTGACAGCTTTGACGAGCGCACGATAAGTCTGTTCACCGAAATGGGGGAGCTGACCATACAAGGCCGGGAGCTCCATATCGACTCCATGAGCGTCGAGACCGGGAATATGTCTATAACTGGTGATATATGGGCGATAGTCTACGGAGACAAGGACAGGAAAGGCCCTCTGTCAGCTCTGGGGAGGCTATTCCGATGAACGTCCCTGAGACATTTTTCTCAGTAAATGAAGAACTGCGTCTTTTCGGGCTCTCGTGCCTTTTTGGAGCTGCTTTCGGAGTGGTTTACGACCTTTTCCGTACCGTAAGACTGCTGCTCCCACACAACGGAGCTATGGTTGCTGCGGAGGATATAGCCTTTCTGGCTCTCTATGGGGTGTTCCTTCCGGCCTTTGCCTCGGCCGCCGCAAGAGGGGAGCTCCGGTTTTACTTCGCTCTCGGCAATATCATTGGCTTTGTACTGTACATTGCCACTGTCGGGACCGCTGTAGTGGGAGCCATGAGAAGGATAGCCGCTCTGCTGAAAAAGCTCATTCGTGTGGCATCCTATCCTTTTCGGAGGGGTTATGTATTTTTACGTACAAAAGCAAAGGCCAAATTTGTGGGATGTTCCAAAATTACAGTTAATCCATTTAAAAAAATGAAAATACTATTGCCTAAATCCGGCAGTATGTTGTATAATAAAAAGGCAAATAATAAAAGAAAGAACGTGACAAACGTTGGCAAGAAAGAAAAAAAAGGAGAAAAAAGGCCTGTTCAATAAGTTCCTCGTCAGGATCGCTGCCGCCGCTATCTGCGCCGGATGTGTCCTGCTGATCTATACCATTGAAAACGACCGTGCCGAAAAGGAACACGATATTGCCGCCACTGAAGGGAAGATCGAGGCCCTTGAGATACAAAACGCCGATCTACAGCGTATCCTCGACAGCGATGATATCTCCGATTACATCGAAAGAGTAGCCGTTGAGGAAAGAGGCTATGCTTATCCCGATGAGCGAAGATTCTACGATACTTCAAGGGATTAATATTAAAGGAGTTTTATATACATATGCAGTTGGAAATTGGTAAGATCTACAGCGGAAAGGTCAAGGGGATAACTCAGTACGGCGCTTTCGTCGATATTGACGGCGGAGGTACCGGAATGGTGCATATTTCCGAGATCGCAAACACCTATGTCAATGAGATCAGAGACCACCTCACTGAAAATCAGGAGGTCAAGGTAAAGGTCATTGGCATAAACGAGGCCGGAAAGGTCAGCCTTTCTATCAAGAAGGCCGTGGAAAATGCTGACAATCAGCAGCAGTCTCAGCCGAGGCAGAAAAGACAGCACGATGGTCAGCAGAATCGTCCAAGACCTAACGTCTGGGAGCCTAAAAAGCAGACCCCACCCTCTGAAATGACATTTGAGGACATGATGAGCCGCTTTAAGCAGTCAAGCGAGGAGCGTATGTGCGACCTCAAGCGCAGCACCGACAGAAAAAACGGTACAAGGCGCAAATAAGGAAATAAGCCATAGCGTACAGCCGGAAGGTCACGCTGTGGCTTTTTTGTACGGCTCTTCACCGCAGAATGTGAAAATGCCCCGGAGCAGGACCCTCCGGGGCATTTATTCGTTATTTATCAGTGAACGTAATAGGAAAGTGTGATGCTGTTAACGAGCTTGGTCTCCTTATCTACGGTGAATCTGACATATCGGCTTATGTCATCCTCCCGGTAGTTGTACTCATAGCTCCAGTTCGATGTGCTGTTGCTGTAATCAAATTCGTCAGTTATCACGCTGTCTGCCTCCTCCTTTGTGGAGCCGTAGGTGATGCCTCCGGGCAGTATCATGGGGACATTATCTGTATCATATGGACTAATATAAGTGACCAGACAGTTCTCAGGTACTGTGGTGTAGTCTGCAAAGTTGCTGCATGTGATATAGATGCGGAAGTCATTTTTAGTGATATTACTGCTTGCTTCACTACCGGCTTCGATATATTCCGGAAATGACTCCGAAAGTACCCAGCCGTCGTCCAGGAGCTCCTGTACAGGCATGGGGAAGGTGTAGACCTTGCCGTCTATCTCAACATTGCCGTTGGTAATGTCTGTGCCCAGCTCGGTGGGTGCAGTGTAGTTCTTGATGTAGTCAGGCACATCGAGATTTATATCTGCCGGGTCGATAGTGGTGGGCTCAGCAGTAGTTTCCTCTTCATAGGGATTTGCGTCATTGTCGCCGTAATAGCTGGTGATGTTCTCGATGCCCTCGTTGATTATCTTCCATCCGTCGCCGTTGAAGTATACGACACAGCACTCAAGGTCCTCTTCATCTGATGCAAGAGAGCCGTTGATAGTTATTGTCGCTGTAACAAAATGACCTTTGGTTACAACGGAACGGTCGAAGTCGATGTCGAAGGTCGTGGATAACTCTGATTCATAATAATTCCGGACAGCTTCGAGCTCTTCCTCAGTGAGCTCCCTGTCGGTGTCTATGCTCTTTACATTGACGGTGTAGTCATCACCGTATTCTTTCTTTAAATTATCAACGATCTCCTTCATAGAATCGTCGATGTCTTCATAATTTTCCGTGTAGTCATCGGTGTCCAGGAATGATGAAGGAAGCAGAAAACGTACATAAGTCTCAGTGTTGCCGGTGGTAACAGCCTCTATGTATTTTTCCATAGCTACCAGATGCTCGGCAGCTTTTTCTTCCTCAGCGGCGGTGGTTTCCTCTTCATTTTCCTCATATTTCTGGGATGATGAAGCTGAGCTCACGGTGCCTTCGCTGTCATCACCGCATGAAAACAGAACTGCTGCGGATGCGAGGGCAGTAAGAAACGCTATAATTTTTCTCATATATTTTACCTCCTAAAAAGATTTCGGATGATGAATGCTTTTGCATTTATTATATCACATGAAATGCAATATTTCAAGTGCATTGCACAGTTTTCATATCATGTCCTGCCGCAACGGACAGTTGCTTGATTTTATCAGTATGCAATGATATAATACAGTTGAGGTGATAAATATGGATACCAAGGATATTATACTTGAACTCCGCAATAAAAACAATATGTCTCAGGAGGAACTCGCTGACAAGGTATTTGTTACCCGTCAGGCAGTTTCACGCTGGGAAAACGGCGACACTGTTCCTAACACGGAAACTCTGAAACTCCTTTCACAGCTATTTGATGTCTCTATCAATACCCTCCTTGGTTCGCCGAGAAAGCTGATATGTCAGTGCTGCGGTATGCCGCTGGAAGATACTTCTATGAGCCGTGAACCGGACGGTGCTTTCAATGAGGAGTACTGCAAATGGTGCTACAGTGACGGGAATTTCGCCTACTCCTCTGTGGAAGAGCTGACAGACTTCCTGGTGGGACATATGTCAAATGAACAATTTCCTCCCGAAAAAGCAAGAGAGTACTTCTCAGCAATGCTTCCTACACTGGCTCACTGGAAATAAACTGCCGGCGGATACATACTCTGCCCGCTGTACTCACTGCCCGGTCACCAAAATCAGGGGAATTCCTCTTTTCAAGATTGACATTCTCGCTCTTTAATGATATAATATGTATATCTGTGTAAAAAATAATCAAGACAGGCAGCAAAAGTCTGTACGTCGGTGCTTTTTCTGTCTGTATCATGGAAAGAGGTTTATATACATGGCAAAGGATAAAAAAATGGTCACTGCGATAACATCAATGGACGAGGACTTCGCACAGTGGTATACTGACATCTGTAAGAAGGCTGAACTGGTAGAATATACCAGCGTAAAGGGCTGTATGGTCATCCGTCCCTACGGATACGCTATATGGGAGAATATGCAGAGGATACTTGACGGTATGTTCAAGGCTACCGGTCACGAAAATGTTTGTATGCCTATGTTCATCCCTGAGAGCCTTCTTCAGAAGGAAAAGGACCACGTTGAGGGATTCGCTCCCGAAGTTGCATGGGTAACTCAAGGCGGAAACGAAAAGCTGGAGGACAGGCTTTGCGTCCGTCCAACTTCTGAGACTCTCTTCTGTGAGCACTACTCAAACATCATTCACTCCTACCGTGACCTTCCCAAGCTCTATAATCAGTGGGTAAGCGTTGTGCGCTGGGAAAAGACTACCCGTCCTTTTCTCCGTTCAAGAGAGTTCCTCTGGCAGGAGGGCCACACTATCCACGCAACTGCTGAGGAGGCTATCGAAGAGACTGAGCGTATGCTCAATGTTTACGCTGACTTCTGCGAGAAGGACCTGGCTATGCCTGTTGTAAAGGGCAAGAAGACTGAGAGCGATAAGTTCGCCGGAGCTGTTTCTACCTACGCTATAGAGGCTCTTATGCACGACGGTAAGGCTCTTCAGGCTGGTACTTCACACTACTTCGGTGACGGCTTTGCAAAGGCTTTCGATATAGAGTACACCGACAAGGACAACAAGAGAGTGTTCCCTCACCAGACAAGCTGGGGAGTTACTACACGTCTCATCGGTGCAGTCATCATGACTCACGGTGATGACAGCGGACTGGTACTGCCTCCTGCTGTAGCTCCTGTACAGGCAGTAGTCATCCCCATAGCTCAGCACAAGGAAGGCGTACTTGAAAAGGCTGGAGAGCTCCTTGAAGCACTGAAGGCTCAGGGTATCAGAGCTAAGCTGGACGACAGTGAGAACTCACCCGGATGGAAGTTCTCTGAATACGAGATGAAGGGTGTTCCGGTACGTATCGAGATAGGACCCCGTGACATCGAAGAGGGCAACTGCATAGTTGCTACACGTTACAACGGCGAGAAGAAAACAGTTGCTATCGCAGATATGCCTGTACTTGTAAAGGCACTTCTTGAAAAGGACATCCCTGAGGGTATGTTCAACAAGGCTGCTGAGAACCGTGCAAACAGAACATATGCCTGCACAACTATCGACGAGATAAACAAGTCCCTGGAGAAGGGCGACGGCTTTGTAAAGGCTATGTGGTGCGGCGAAGAAGCCTGCGAGGACGAGGTCAAGGAAAAGACCGGTGTAGGCTCCAGATGCATACCTTTCGAACAGGAGCAGCTCTCTGACAAGTGTGTTTGCTGCGGAAAACCGGCTAAGTGCATGGTTTACTGGGGCAAGGCTTATTAAAAAATAAGCGCAAAAAGCTAAGAACTAAGTAAATGGAGGCCTTACGGCCTCCATTTTTTTGCGGGAAAGGATAAAAAAAGCGGACGGCCTATGGCCGTCCGCTTTCAACACTTATCCGATTTATGCATTAGGGTCAAGAGTCGGTACTATTTCAAGGAGGAACTTCTGTATCTGAAGTGCATCCTGAACGGTAACTCCTGTTGTGTCAGGGTCAACGATGTTTACACGCTTCTGGGCATCTAATGTAAGATGCTTTTCTGCTGTGCCGTCAGCTCCGTATGTGTCCGGGTTTGCTATGGACTGCATTACCAGTACAACGTCGTTCATCTTTATCTCATCGTCGCCGTCAGCGTCGCCCCATACACCCTTTATCTCTTCGCCTGTTGTGGGCTCTGTAGTTGGGTCTGTGGGTATCTCCTGCTCTTCACGGTCACCGATAACTCCGTAATATGCAGGCTTTGCCTTGTAGTCAGCATCAAAGAGGAGGGGGAGTCTGTTTGCTCTCCAGCTCTGGTCGTCTGTTACGCCCCAGAATACTACTGCGGAGATGCTGTCGCTGTACTCAACGATAGCGTCCATGATGCCCTTGTAGTACTCACCCTGGTAGTCGATGTACTTGGTGGGGTCATTCTGGTCAACTGTTGCGTCAAGCTCTGTTATCTGGATGTCCAGACCTGTAGCTGCGTACTTGGCAAGTGCCTTCTTATACATATCCACTGTGGGGAATGCGGAGGTAGCCATGTCTCTTGCGTCAAGGTGGGACTGGAGTCCGATTCCGTCAAGAACGCCCTTTTCGTTGAGCTCCTTGGCCATTGCGATGATAGTATCTATCTTGCTCATGTACTCGTTGTAGTCGTTGTAGTAGAGCTTACAGCCCTTAGGAGCGTACTCTCTTGCAAATGTGAAGGCATACTCTATGAATGAGTTGTCACCGAATACCTGTACCCATGCGGACTTCTCAGAGCCGCTGGAGCCCTGCTGGCCGGGGTCACGGGGCTTGCCGTCGTTTGTCCATGCCTCGTTTACAACGTCGCAGGCATAGAAGTTTACATCAGGATAAAGCGCTGTGAGCTCTGTAAAGTAGTTCTTGATGTAGTTCTCCATACGCTTTATCATTTTTTCCTTGGAGACCCACTCACCGTCATCCTGGTAGCCTTCCTTGAAGAACCAGTCAGGAGTCTGGCTGTGCCATACGAGAGTGTGTACTCTTACAGGAATGTTATTTTTCTGGCAGTAATTGAGGAAGGGCTTTGCTGCGGAGAAGCTGACCTGAGGATTCTCGTCATCGCCTGTCTCTTCAACGTAAGCAAGGGTAGCCTTCTGGTTGAGGACAGCGTCAGGCTTCATCTCATTGCCGGCAGTAAGGCTTCCGCTGAAGTGCTTTTCAACCAGCTTCATAAAGGGCTTTGAAGAAAGGTTATCCGGAGTAATAGCGGTACCTATCTTGAATTTATCTGCAAATACAGCTCTGACAGATTTTATGTCCTCCTCTATCGGAACGTCAGGTACCTCTGTGAGGGTGAAGTCGTCGATATAGATGTCATCCTGACCGCCTTCGATGTATACGAAAACGTCCTTCATTTCGTCAGTGAAGCTGACCTTCAGGTTCTCCACGGTATACCAGTCGCTTGTGCTGATATTCTTTATCAGGTTCTGGTAGTGGGGAGTGCCGTCGGGGTCACTGTACTGGAAGCTGACAGTGCCGTTGGTATAGTACTTGCCTCTGAACTTGAAGCTGACATAGTATTCTGTATAGGGCTTGCATATTTTGTCAAGCTGGAATGCAGGACCGTTCCAGTCCTTTGAACGTCCGCTTGCAAGCAGTGATGTAGAGCCGCTTACAGCCATATCTGTGGATGCAGAGAGCTCTGTTGTGTCATTTTCACCTCTGTTGCAGAAGTAGGATACGTCGCCGTCCTCGAAGTCTGTAGAATAGATAACGGCGGAAGTATCAGCAGCGCCTACTGCTGATACAGGTGATACCTCCCCTGCGACGAATGCAGCGTTAACTGCGGATGCGGCTGAACTAAGAGCCATGGCTGCACCCATAACTCCCGCGATCAGTCTGCGGTAGTGATTTCCTTTCATGAGTATTCCTCCCAAAAATAATATTGCAAGCATATTTTATCATAATACGGATAAAAAGTCAATGCATTCTGTATAAAATCCGCAAAAAATGGCAAGGAGTATTATATTTTCGGTCAGGTCCAATGGTGCACCCTCGTATCAGGGCAAAAAAAGGGAGACCCGAAGGTCTCCCTTAGTGCTGTATTTTAATTAGTCATATGCAGGAAGTGTACCGATGCCGAGTATCTTCTTCTGTACAGCCTGTGCATCCTTTACGGAGAGTCCGTTGCCGGGGAGGTGGCAGTCTGCGTTTGCTCTTCCCTGTGCCTTGATGTGTGTGGAGTCTGTACCGTTGAGACCGTACTTATCGTTGTTTGCAAGTACCTGCATGATAAGTACAACGTCGTTCATCTTTACTTCGCCGTTATCGTCAGCGTCTCCGTAGAGCTTGGGAGCGGGGAGGTCGCCGTCGGTAGTTGTAGTTGTGGATGTAGTTGTTGTAGTTGTAGTAGTTCTGGAAGTAGTGGTTGTTGTTGCACTGCTGCCGTCCTTGTGGAGAACTACCTTCTCGATAGTAACGTCGTCGCCGTGAGGCCAGAATACCATTGCCTTTACAGTTGAACCAACGTTGGAAGGGATTGTGTAGTCAACAGTAACTTCCTTGTTTGCGCCTACCTTGACACCTGTGAAGTCCTCCTGGAACCAGTCGCCGTTCCATGTACCGAATGCACCGGATACCTCTGTGTCGTTGGAATTTACCTTGAGGTAG
>CACWPR010000036.1 GCA_902762855.1 Ruminococcus flavefaciens | reverse complement strand
ATACCAGTGCGTGTCCGCTGGAGCTCCTCAGCAGGACGTCACTGTCCTCTCCTACGAACAGGGCGGCTATCAGCGGAGACTTCTCTGAATAGGCCTTGGCCAGCTTCTTTCGGTTGGTCTTGGTCTCGTAGGCTTTCAGCGGCACCTTGGCGGCCTTGCCGTTCTCAAAGAAGAATACGATGTATCCGCTGTAATCTGTGGTCGGGATGAGCGTTTTCAGCCCCTCCCCTTCGTCAAAGCCCAGCTTCGCAGGGATGTAGTCGCCCATTACGCTGGCCTTTGTGTCGTCAAAGGCACTGGCTCTGGACTTGTAGGCCTGCGCCTTGTCCGAGAAGAAGATGAGCTCCGTCTTGTTGGAGGCCTCGAAGCTCTGGCGGATGAAGTCCCCCTCTTTCAGCTTCTGCTCTCCGCTCATCCTCAGGGACTGCGGTGTTATCTTCTTGAAATATCCGCTGTCTGAGACAAAGAGATTTACCGGATAATCGGGAGTATCGTCCACCTCAGCCTCCTCCTCTACGTCGGACTGGTAGTAGAACATGGTCTTTCTCGGCTGAGCATAGTTCCTGATGACCTCCCTCAGCTCGTCTATGATTATCTTCCTTATCTTCTTCTTGTCACGGAGGATGTCCTCCATTTCTGCGATGTCCTTCTTTAACTGGTCGACTTCCTCTATCCTGCGGAGGATGTACTGCTTGTTTATGTTGCGGAGCTTTATCTCGGCTACGTACTCCGCCTGCACCTCGTCGATGCCGAAGCCTATCATCAGGTTCGGTACTACGTCCGATTCGTTCTCGGTCTCACGGATTATCTTTATAGCCTTGTCGATGTCAAGGAGTATCTTGGACAGCGCCTCCAGCAGGTGGAGCTTCTCCTTCTTCTTCTGGAGGTCAAAGTAGGTCCTGCGCTGGATGCACTCCTCACGGAATGCCGTCCACTCGGTGAGTATCTCCCGGACTCCCATTACCTTCGGTGTCCCGGCTATCAGGATATTGAAGTTGCAGGGGTAGCTGTCCTGCAAGGGGGTCAGCCTGTAGAGCTTCTGCATCAGCTTGTCCGGGTCTGTGCCTCGTTTCAGGTCTATGGCTATTTTCAGGCCGTCGATGTCGGTCTCGTCACGGATATAGGAAATTTCCCTTATCTTTCCGGCCTTTACCAGCTCGATTATCTTGTCGATTATAGCCTCAACGGTGGTGGTGTAGGGTATCTGGGTTATCTCCAGGCAGTTTGCGGACTTGTCATAGCTGTACTTCGAGCGCACCTTTATGCTTCCACGGCCGGTCTCGTAGACCTTGTTAAGCTCCGCCTCGTCGTAGAGCATCAGACCTCCGCCGGGGAAGTCCGGGCCCTTCAGTGTGCTGAGTATGTCGTGCTGAGGGTCCTTCATCAGGGCGATAGTGGTCTCGCATATCTCTTCAAGGTTGAAGGGACACACGTTGCTGGCCATTGATACGGCGATACCGGTGTTTGAGTTCACCAGCACTGTGGGGAAGGTCGCCGGGAGCAGTGTGGGCTCCTGCATGGTATTATCGTAGTTGGGCACGAAGTCCACTGTGTCACGGTCTATGTCACGGAAGAGCTCATTGCATATCTTCTCCAGCTTTACCTCTGTATATCGGGGTGCGGCAAAGTGCATCTTGCTGGAGTACTGCTTTCCGAAGTTTCCCTTGGAGTCGATATAGGGGTGCAGGAGCGCCTCGTTTCCACGGGTCATTCGCACCATTGTCTCGTATATGGCCTGGTCGCCGTGAGGGTTCAGCTTCATGGTCTCGCCCACTACGTTGGCGGACTTGGACCTCTCCTTGTCAGGGCTGAGCAGTCCCCTCTTGTACATCATGTAGAGCAGCTTTCTGTGGGACGGCTTGAATCCGTCTATCTCCGGCAGTGCTCTCGATATTATAACGCTCATGGCATAGGGCATATAGTTCTTTTTAAGGGTGTCGGCTATCTTCTCGTCTACTATGCTGCCGGAGCCCTCGATGTATGCCTCGTGCCTGAAAGCTGGCTGTTTCTTTGGTGTTTCCTTTTTTCTCGGCATTTATCCGTTCCTCCCTTTGTATTCCGAATACTGCACTGCTATGCGGTTTTCGGGTTCTGTGTCAAAAAGGTATAATGCGGTTATGAATATCAGCTCCAGCGGCTTCATCAGGACGTACACAATGTCCGCCCGGAGCTGCGTCTTTATATGTCTCGATATGGGGTAGCCGTGCTTGTCGTAAAAGCTCCGGACTGCCCTGTGGAATCCGGGAAATCTCTCTTTTATCATGTCCTCGAAGGCATTTGCTGTAAGGAGCTGCCGGTTAACTACTATCCGCTCTCCCCTTCTTATCCCGAACCTAAGAGGCTTCACCACTTTTCTGTGTCCTCCTGCGGCCACTGTACAGAGGTAGTGTCCCTCGCAGTCAACGGGCGGAGGGGGCGTCTGCTGTGAGAAGGTCCAGTCGGCAGTTTCAGTAAATGCCTTTATAAAGCCGTCTGCACCTTGTCCGAAGATGATATACATGACCTCGAAAACAAGTACCACCGGCAGTATCAGCAGAAAGCTCAGTGCAGTCATGCCGGAGACTCTGGTCATCAGCTTGTGGAGCCGCTCCGATGCCTTGCTCCGGAACTTCGTCTGCCGCTCCCGTGCCCTGCGTACCTGGGACTCTATGCTCTGTCTGACCCTCCTTGCGGCTACAAGGTAAAGGTCCAGCACGTACAGCCACAGCATTATGTGTATGGGCCGGAAGTTCTTCAAGAGCTGGACGTTCACCAGTGTGAACAGTACAAGTCCCACTGCGGTCAGGGCAGTCAGAAGTGCCGACACCAGCGGCGGCAGCTCCCTTCCGTTAAGCGCTGAGAGCACGGCAAGGGAGACCAGTCCCAGGACCGTCAATAGTACTATATTGCTCTGGTAGTCCGAACTGAGAAATTCGTGGTACCCGTTGGGATGGACCGGCTCATACCAGGGCTTTTCGTATATCTCCATGCTTATCCCCACAAGGATGTACCACATGATGCCCCCTATGGATATGGTCATAAGGTCAGTGACCGCCGTTTTTTCCGTCCTGTTCTGTATGAGAGTCACCACGTTTATGCAGGTCAGGAATGCCGGGAAGGCAAAGAACAGCGGGAACAACACCGGAGGTATAATGCCGTAGTCCCAGAGCCTGGTCGTAAAGCCCGATACTCCGCCCCGGAACAGCACTATGACCATTGCCGCTCCCAGAAATACTGTGAATACCCTGTATATCCTGCCTGACCTTCCCGTAAGGTCTCCGCCGGCTGAATAGCTGTAGGAATATGCGATGAACAGTATCCCGAAAATGACCAGAAATGCGCTGAACATCAGCTTATATCCGCAAGTTCAAGGTAGTCGGCACCGTACTCGGAGATGTAGTCCTTTCTGCCTTGGAGGTCGTCACCCAGGAGCATCTCAAAGACCTCCGCAGACTCGGTTATGTCCTCCGCCGTTACCTTGATGAGACGGCGTGTGTCAGGGTTCATGGTGGTAAGGCTCATCATGTCCGGCTCGTTCTCACCGAGACCTTTTGAACGCTGTATGGTGTGCTTCTTGTCACCGATAATGTCCAGGATACGCTGCTTTTCCTGCTCTGTATAGGCAAAGTAGGTCTTTTCCTTGGTGTTTATCTCGAACAGCGGCGACTCCGCAATGTACACGTACCCCTTCTCGATAAGGGTGGGAGTCAGCCTGTAGAGCATGGTCAGTATCAGGGTGCGTATCTGGAATCCGTCCACGTCCGCATCGGTACATATAACTATCTTGCTCCAGCGGAAGTTGTCTATATTAAATGTGGAGAGCTCCTTGTTGGCCTTGGTGGTGACCTCCACTCCGCATCCCAGCACCTTGATGAGGTCCGTGATTATCTCGCTCTTGAATATCTTGGTGTACTCCGCTTTCAGGCAGTTCAGTATCTTTCCTCTTACCGGGATTACTGCCTGGAATTCGGCGTTTCTTGCCAGCTTTACTGAGCCCAGAGCTGAGTCGCCCTCCACGATGTATATTTCTCTCCGGGTAACGTCCTTGGTACGGCAGTCCACGAACTTCTCGACCATATTCGCCAGGTCTATAGTTCCCGTCAGCTTCTTCTTCACGTTCAGACGGACCTTCTCTGCGTTCTCACGGCTCCGCTTGTTTATGAGCACCTGCTCGGATATTTTCTGAGCCTCGTCGGGGTTCTCGATGAAGTAGACCTCAAGCTGGTGGCGGAGGAATTCCGTCATGGACTCACGGATGAACTTGTTGGTGATAGCCTTCTTGGTCTGGTTCTCGTAGGAGGTCTGTGTGGAGAATGAGGATGATACCAGCACCAGACACTCCTCCACGTCCCCGTAGGTTATCTTGCTCTCGTTCTTCTGGTAGCCGTTCACAGACTTGATATATGCGTCTATCTGTGCCGCAAATGCCCTCTTTACTGCGTCCTCCGGGGAACCGCCGTGCTCCAGGTAGCTGGAGTTGTGGTAGTACTCCGTCAGCTTTATCCTGTTCGAGAAGGTCATCGCCACGTCCAGCTTGACCTTGTACTCCGGCTTGTCCTCACGGTCACGGCCCTTCTTCTCCGCTGTCCAGTGCTGTATGGAGGTCATGGCATTGTCTCCCACAAGCTCCGTAACGTAGTCCGTGATGCCGTTCTCGTAGATGAACTCCTGCTCGTTGAAGCCTCCGGCCTCGTTTTCGCTCCTGAACACAAAGAGGATGTTCGGGTTGACTACTGCCTGCCTTTTCAGGATGTCGCAGAAGTACTCATCGGATACGTCTATGTCCGTGAACACCTCCAGATCAGGGCGCCAGCGTGTTTTCGTACCGGTCTGCTTTCTCTTGCAGGGCTCTTTTTTAAGTCCCCCTACGTTCTCGCCCTTCTCAAAGTGGAGCTGATATTTATAGCCGTCACGGACTACCTCGACGTCCATGAACTCCGATGAGAACTGTGTGGCACAGAGTCCCAGGCCGTTGAGTCCCAGGGAGTACTCGTAGGACTCGGCGGTGTCGTCGTACTTTCCGCCTGCATAGAGCTCGCAGTACACAAGCTCCCAGTTGTAGCGCTGTTCGTTGTTGTTGAAGTCAACAGGACAGCCTCGTCCGAAGTCCTCTACCTCGATGTCGTGGTTCCTGTAGTGGGTGATGACTATTTTATTTCCGTATCCCTCACGGGCCTCATCGATAGAATTTGAGATGACCTCAAAAATGGAATGCTCACAGCCGTCAAGACCGTCTGAGCCGAATATTACCGCCGGACGCTTGCGGACCTTGTCAGGGCCTTTGAGCATGGTGATGCTTTCGTTGCCGTAATCCTGTTTTTTTGCCATTATATCTCTGCCTCTCTGAAACGAAATAGTTTTTGGAACATACAAATTATATTGTAGCATACTTTTCACATTTTTGCAAGGGGTGATTTCAGAAATGGCGATATTGCAAAAAACCGGGCCTGTTCATCCAGACCCGGAATTAATTTTACGCTCACCTGACGCCCCTGAACTTATACCCGGCGTCCTTCACTGCCTTTTTCACCGCCTTCATGTCGGGAGCTCCGCTGAATACGGTCTCGGCAGTGCTCTTTTCGTGGCTTGTAACGGTACTCTCAACGAAGGGGAGCTCTTCAAGGGCCTTCTTCACCCTCGCCTCGCAGTGTCCGCACATCATGCCCTCTATGAGCAGGACTGCACTGCTGCTCTCCCCGGTGTTCTCCGGAGCCTTCTGCCGGACCTTCCGGTCCCTTTTGGTGCTGTGGATGTCCAGAAGGTTCAGACGCAGCGCGTTGGTCACCACGCAGAAGCTGGAAAGGCTCATTGCCGCCGCTCCGAACATGGGGTCAAGCTCCCAGCCGAAGAGCTTTATATACGCTCCTGCCGCCAGGGGGATGCCTATGACGTTGTAGATGAATGCCCAGAACAGGTTCTCACGGATGTTCCTGAGAGTCCCACGGCTGAGCCTTATGGCCGCCGGGACGTCGCTGAGACGGCTCTTCATGAGCACTACGTCTGCCGCATCTATGGCCACGTCCGCTCCTGCGCCTATGGCTATTCCCATGTCTGCACCGGTAAGTGCCGGTGCGTCGTTGATGCCGTCGCCTACCATGGCCACACGTCCCTTTTTCCGCAGGTCACGGATGACACTTTCCTTGCCCTCCGGCAGTACTCCTGCTATGACCTCGTCAACTCCGGCCTGTGCGCCTATGGCCTTTGCTGTACGCTCGTTGTCACCGGTGAGCATCACTACGTGTATGCCCATGTTTCTCAGCTCTCTGACTGCCTGCGGACTGTCCTCCTTGATGACGTCCGCAACTGCTATCATTCCTGCTAAACGGCTGTCCTCCGCAAAATACAGGGGAGTTTTCCCCTGACGGGACAGCTCCTCACCACGGCTCCGGAGCTCCTGCGGGATGTCCGCTGACCTGCTGATGAAGTCCGCATTTCCTCCGGTGAGAGTACGTCCGCGGAGCTGACCTGTAAGGCCGTTTCCGGAAACTGCCCGGAAGCCTGTGACCTCCTCCGGTATGAGCCCCTCCTCATCTCCACGGACTGTAACTGCCCGTGCAAGGGGGTGCTCGCTCTTCTGTTCAAGGCTGTATGCAAGGGAGAGGAGCTCCCTTTCGCTATAGCCCTCTCCGGGGACTATGTCCGTGACTCTCGGCTCGCCCCTGGTGATAGTGCCTGTCTTGTCCAGGGCCACTACCTGGACCTTGCCTGTCTCCTCAAGGGACACTGCGGTCTTGAAGAGGATGCCGTTACGGGCTCCCACTCCGTTTCCTACCATTATAGCTACGGGAGTTGCAAGTCCCAGGGCGCAGGGACAGCTTATTACAAGCACCGAGATAGCTCTTGCAAGGGCAAATCCCACGGTCTGTCCAACTATGAGCCAGACTGCAAGAGTCACCAGAGCTATGCCTATGACTGCCGGGACGAAAACTCCCGACACCTTGTCCGCAGTCTTGGCTATGGGAGCCTTTGTGGCTGCGGCATCACTTACCATTTTTATTATCTGAGAAAGGGTAGTGTCCTCCCCGACTCTCGTGGCCTGACACCTGATATAGCCGGACTGGTTCAGAGTTGCAGAGGAGACCTCGTCGCCGGGAGCCTTGTCCACAGGTACGCTCTCCCCTGTAAGTGCGGACTCGTTTACTGCACTCTCACCCTCAACGACTATGCCGTCCACGGGGATGTTCTCTCCGGGCCGGACTGCAAAAATGTCCCCTTTCTTCACCTGCTCCACCGGCACTGTGACCTCCTCGCCCTCACGGATGAGGACTGCGGTCTTGGGAGCCAGCTTCATAAGACTTTTCAGTGCGTCGGTAGTCTTTCCCTTTGAACGTGCCTCCAGCAGCTTTCCCACGGTTATCAGGGTCAGTATCATGGCTGCGGACTCAAAGTAGAACTCGTGCATATACCCCATGACCCCGTCGGAGTCTCCCTTCATCTGTGCGTCGGTCATGGCGAACAGTGCCCATGTGCTGTACACGAAGGAGGCCATTGAGCCAAGTGCAACAAGGGTGTCCATATTGGGCGCACGGCGGATAAGTCCACGGAAGCCGTTTATGAAGAACTTCTGGTTTATCACCATGACTATGGCCGCCAGCAGGAGCTGTGCAAGTCCCATCATAACGTGATTTCCGTCCATGAAGTAAGGAAGGGGCCAGTCCCACATCATGTGGCCCATGGAGATATACATGAGGACTGCCAGAAACCCTAAAGAGGCTATGAGCCGCTTTTTCATAAGGGGAGTTTCCCGGTCTTTCAGAGGCTCCTCATCAGCTCCCTGCTGAACTGCCCCTCCCCCTTTCAGTGATGCTCCGTAGCCGGCATCAGTTACGGCCCTGATTATGTCACTGTCGGATGCGGAGCCTTCTACGCCCATGGAATTGGTCAGCAGGCTCACTGAACAGGAGGTCACTCCCGGCACTGAGGACACGGCTTTTTCGACTCTTGCACTGCAGGCGGCGCAGGACATACCGGTAACATCGTATTGTCTCATCTGTTTCACTCCATTTATAATCCTCGCTGTCATCAGCGGTATTTTCAATTAAATTATACCACATCTCCGGCTCCGGTCACATTCGGTTAGCTGAGGTTAACTTATCCCAGCACCTCCTCCCACTCCTTCTCACGGAAGCCTGTCAGGACCCTGCCGCCGTCTATGAGTATGGGCCGCTTTACCAGCATACCGTCCGTTGAAAGCAGTCTGAGCTGCTCCTCCTCGGTCATATCCGGCAGCTTGTCTTTCAGCTCCATTGACTTGTACAGCAGTCCGCTGGTGTTGAAAAACCTTTTCAGCGGCAGTCCGCTGAGCTTGTGCCACTCCCGGAGCTCCTCGTATGTGGGGTTGTCCTCCTTTATGTCCCTGACCTCAAAGTCAAGTCCCTTTGAGTCCAGCCAGGCCTTTGCCTTTTTGCAGGTGGTGCATTTCGGGTAGCATATGAATTTCATGACTTTTCCTCCTTATCTCGTCTTTTCTATGAGCTCGTCCTCTGTGAGTATCTCCACTCCCAGCTCCTGAGCCTTTGTCAGCTTGCTTCCGGCATCCTCGCCGGCTACCACAAAGCTGGTCTTTTTTGACACGGAACCGCTTACCTTGCCGCCGAAGCTCTCGATGAGCTTTTTCGCCTCGTCACGCTTCATTGTGGGGAGGGTGCCTGTGAGCACGAAGGTCAGTCCTGCGAACCTGTCGTCCCCTGAGGACTCCTTTGCGTAGTCCATGTTCACTCCGTACTCCCGGAGCCTGCCTATGAGCTCTGCGGTGTGCGGCTCCCTCAGCGCCTGGTAAACGCTGTCTGCCATTACCTCACCGAAGCCCTCTATGGACAGTATATCTTCCTTTTCAGCCTCCATGAGCTTGTCTATGCTGCCGAACCTCTCGCAGAGGAGGACTGCCGCTCTCTGGCCGATGTTCCTGATGCCCAGTGCGTGGAGCAGACGCTCCGCTCCGTTATCCTTCGATGCGGCTATGGCTGCAACAAGGTTCTCAGCGGACTTCTTCGCAAAGCGGTCAAGGCTCTCAAGCTGCTCCGCCCTCAGCAGATACAGGTCTGCCGGGGACTTCACCAGTCCGCTGTCTACAAGGGCCTTCATGTTGGCCTCCCCCAGTCCGTCGATGTTCATGGCGTTCTTGGAGGCGAAGTGTATCATGTTTTTCAAAAGCTGTGCAGGACATTCCATGTTGGGGCACCTGAGCACGCTCTCACCCTCGTCCCGGACTGAGGGAGTGCCGCATACAGGACATACCTCCGGCAGTCTGAATGGCTCCGAGCCCTCCTCATGGGACACTGACCTGAGCACCTCCGGGATTATCTCTCCGGCCTTGCGGACTACTATGGTGTCTCCCACACGGATGTCCTTCTCGTCGATGAAGTCCTGATTGTGGAGAACTGCCCTCGATACGCTGGTGCCTGCAAGGAGGATAGGCTCAAAGACCGCAACGGGAGTTATGGCTCCGGTACGTCCCACGTTCACCTCTATCTCCAGGAGCTTTGTCTCCTTTTCCTCCGGCGGGTACTTGTAGGCTACTGCCCATTTCGGAGTCTTTGCGGTGGCTCCCATAAGGTCCCTCTGTGCAAGGCCGTCCACCTTGATGACCACTCCGTCAATGTCGAAGGTGAACTCCGCTCTGGCCTCGCCTATGCGCTTTATCTCCGACTCTATCTCCTCAAAGGTCCGGCAGGCCCGGTAGGAGGGAAGGGTCCTCAGTCCCATTTCCTTCAATGCGTCAAGGGACTCAATGTGGGAGCTGAACTCCCTTCCACGGACCTGCTGGACGTTGAATATGAACATATCCAGCTTGCGGCCGGCTGTTATCCGGGAGTCCTTCTGTCTCAGGGAGCCTGCGGCGGCGTTGCGGGGATTCTTGAAGGGCACCTCCCCATTGAGCTCCTGCTGCTCTGTGAGCTCGAAGAAGCTGTTTCTCGGCATATAGACCTCTCCACGGACCTCTATGAACTCCGGAGCGTTTTTCAGCTTCAGGGGTATGGACCTTATGGTCCTGATGTTGGCTGTGACGTCCTCTCCTGTGAAGCCGTCGCCTCTCGTGGACCCTCTCACCAGCACTCCATTCTCGTATTCAAGGGACACCGACAGGCCGTCTATCTTGGGCTCCACCGAGAAAACAACGTCCCCAAGCTCCTCACGGCACCTTGTGACGAAGGCCTCCACCTGCTCAAAGGAGAAAACATCCTGGAGGCTTGCCATCTGCACTGCGTGTGCGACCTTCGGGAACTTGCTTGACGCAACTCCCCCTACCCTCTGTGTGGGGGACTCCGGCCTTATGAGCTCCGGGAACTCCGATTCAAGGCCTTTCAGCTCCTGCATGAGCATATCGAACTCATAGTCCGAGACCTCCGGTGCGTCCAGCACATAGTACTGATATGTGTATTTTTCAAGGAGCTCCGAAAGCTCCTTCACTCTCTTTTCTGCATCTTTCTTATCCATATTGACCTCCATTGCCCCTCGTGGGAGCGGTTCTATTCCATTGTATTATACCACATCCCTGCAATTTTAGCAACTGTCCCCTCAGCACTGAGACCGGATGGCTGTATTTTGCAAAAATTTTTCAATTTTACCCTTGCATTACACAGGATAAGATGATATAATTAATAGGTACATTTTTTGTTATACAGGAGAACATCAATGGATAATAACTACACTTCACAGATCAACGCTATTCTCTCAGAGGTCAAAAAGGCCGTTATCGGCAAGGACCCTATCATCATCAAGGTCCTGCTGGCAATATTGTGCAAAGGCCACGTCCTTATCGAGGACATCCCCGGTGTGGGTAAGACTACCCTTGCACTGGCCTTCTCCAAGGCACTTTCACTTGAACACAACCGTATGCAGTTCACCCCGGACGTGCTCCCTTCTGATGTCACCGGCTTCAATGTCTACAACAAGGCCGCCGGACGCTTTGAGTTCCGCCCAGGTGTTGCCTTCTGCAACCTCTTCCTCGCTGACGAGATAAACCGTACCTCCAGCAAGACCCAGTCAGCTCTCCTGGAGCTCATGGAGGAGAAGAGCATCACTGTTGACGGCAAGACCTACAAGCTGCCGGAGCCCTATACTGTTATCGCTACCCAGAACCCTATCGGCTCCGCCGGTACACATAACCTCCCGGACTCCCAGCTCGACCGTTTTATGATAAAGCTCAGCATGGGCTACCCGGATTTCTCCGGCGAGGTAGGCATCCTCAAGGCAAGGTACAATACCAATCCCCTTGACAGCGTCAGAGCTGTTGCCGACGCATCCACTATTGTCGCCCTCCAGGAGCATATCGCCAACATCTACGTGGACGACAGGATATATGAGTACATCGTCGCCCTCTCCGCCGCTACCAGAGAACACCCCATGATAAAGCTGGGCGTCAGCCCCCGTGGTACCCTCGCTCTCATGCAGATAGCAAAGGGCATTGCTGTGGCTATGGGCAGAGACTACGTCATCCCCGATGACATCACCTACATCTGCGGTGACGTTTTCGAGCACAGGATAATGCTCAGCTCCAAGGCCAAGCTGTCCGACGTTTCTGCCGCCAGTGTCATCGCTGACATCATCAAGTCCGTTCCCGTTCCCGGTATCGGCTCCTCAGGAAAGTAATGCCATGGTCACCTCCAAGCTCTTTTTCCTGCTAATAATCGCCATCTGCGCCGCCTTCTACATCCTCTATGTCTGGGACTTCGCTCTCGTGCTCCTTGTAGCCATGATAGTCCTCCCCATAGTGATGTTCCTGGTGCTGATGATAAACAAAAGGCTCATCTCAGCAGAGTTCGTTCTGAGGGACGAAGTCGTTCCCAAGAACCAGGCCTTCCCGGTCCAGCTCTGCATCAATAACCGCAGCATCTTCCCCGTGGGCAGAGCTCAGGTAAGGATAGAATACTACAACCTGTTCAGCAACCAGATATCCTTCTTCGAGATGCACGTTCCTATCCAGTCAAGGAACTCCCAGCGCATCACCTTCCAGCTCAGCTCAAAATTCTGCGGCATACTCAACATCCGCTCCGTCTATATGACTATCTATGACCCCCTGAAAATTTTCAGGCGCAGGATAGCCAGGGACATCACCGCTCAGGTGGCTGTGGTCCCTGAGATACACGACATCGGCGGTACCGTCAGCTACACTGACAGAGTTGACGACGAGAGTGACCGCTTCTCCGAAAACAAGCCCGGCGACGACCCCTCCGAGGTATTCGACCTCCGTGAGTACATCCCCGGCGACAAGCTCAACCGCATCCACTGGAAGCTCAGCTCCAAAAAGGACGACTTCATAGTCAAGGACTACAGCCTCCCTATCGACGCTCCGTCAACTTTATTCCTGGACCTCAGATGCTACGAGGATTCGGAGTTCACCCTGCCGGTTTTCGATACCCTGGTGGAGACTATGCTCTCTATATCCCAGTTCATGCTGGACAACGAAAGGTCCCACACCGTCATCTATTACAGCGGCAGGGAGCACGGCTTCACTGAAAAGTCCGTGTACCGTCAGGAGGACCTGGCCGAGCTCTCCCGTGAGATGATATATTCCTTCGAGGACAGCCTGTCCTGCAAGGCTCCCGGTGAGTTCTTCTCCGATAACAGCCTGTCCCTTGCGTCATTCGTGTTCATCTCATCTGCCACGGACCCGTCGGTGCTGGCTCTCGCTGATGACAGCACTGATGCCGACTTCAAGAACGCTGTTATCGTCGTAAAGTCCCCGGGTGACGCTGCAAAGCTCTCCGCCGGACGCTCCGATATGAATATCATACCTGTCGTTATCGGCAGGATCACTTCTTCGATAAAGGATATTGAACTCTGATGAATAAAAGATCTGCTAAAAACGTCAACGGCATCATGATATGCGACAGCATCGTCATGAGCGTCAGGCGAAAACGGCTGAATTGCAGAAAGCTCGAAGCAGTGCTCATAGCTGTGACCGGCTTCGTTTCGGTCATAATGTCCTTTCTTGGGATGTTCGGCCTGAGATTCGATGAATTCAAGGTCACTGCTGCCGCTATCCTCTTTTCGGTCTTTTATATCACCCTCGTCCTCATTGCCCGGAGGGCTCTCTGGGTGATACTCTACTCAATGGGCGTCTACGTCTTTGCCGCCTATAAATTGTTCGACAAGATAAGAGACGGCTTCAAATACGTCTACAACATCATCTATCAGGACTCCTTCCACACTCAGGTCAGGTTCTACAAAGAGCTGAAACCCGGCCGTGAAGAGGAATGCGTCACCACCCTCCTCATCTTCGGAGTGTGGCTCCTGGCTCTGATAATCTATTTCTTCACCATTTACCGGCCTAACCCACTGCTCCCCCTCATTTCTACCTTCCCGCTGCTGGAGATAGGTCTCTACAACGGCATCGAGATACCTGTTTTCTGGGGAGTCCTCACCGTGGCCTACTGGCTGGGCCTCCTGTCCATGTCATCTATCGACATCGGTGAATACTCCGGCGGTCCCAGCGGCTTCGTCCGGAAGGATAACCTCTTCTTCCCCAAACGGCAGATGAAGCTCAAGGTCACTGAGAAGTGCGGTATGCTGGTAATGGCCGTTATCATCATCACATCTCTCATCACCTCCTCCGTAATGAGCATCTCCGGCTACAAGCGCAGTGACGAGCTCAACCGCAAGCGTAAGGAGATAAGTCAGGCATTCGATGAATT
The DNA here is from genome assembly GCA_902762855.1 of Ruminococcus flavefaciens. Lineage (GTDB taxonomy): Bacteria > Bacillota > Clostridia > Oscillospirales > Ruminococcaceae > Ruminococcus > Ruminococcus flavefaciens_V. Next base: position 10,379 of record CACWPR010000036.1, on the reverse strand, counting down.
CACCGTTGAGGACCTGGCTGCCAGCCTTGCAAGAATTTCCAGCGCCTTCGGCCTGAAAATAGACTACGACAACAACAAGCTGGGCTCAAAGGACCATATCTCCTACAAGGGCACTACCGACCTCGTCGTCACCTTCGACCGCTACCATAACTGCGCTGTTTACCTCAAAGACCAGGTAAGCTCAGACTACGGCGACAATGAGTGGTCAGACCTCAGCGAAAGTGCCTATAAACAGCAGATATTCGACGACTTCACTAAGAACGGCATCTTCCCCCAGGACTTCCCCTGCCTTTTCAGCAAGCTCATTGACCCCTCTGTGAACGAAATGACCGTCTGGATAACCTCAAAGGTCAAGAAGGACCGTTCATTCTCCACCTACGGCACCGACAACTACGGCGGTCTCTCCTACGACCGTGACAAGCTGGTAGGCTCTATCGACACTCCGTCCCGTGAGTTCTCATACAAGTTCGTCCCCGTTGACGCTGACTTCATAGCAGCCTCCACCGGAAAGCCTTCACGGACCGTTTACTCCGCCTCCGCTGTCAATGACGAGTACTGGCGGGACCTCATCAGAAATTTCGCTGATTCCAAGTCTCTCTTCACCTACGACGACTACTTCCCAATTGACTACGAGCTCCCTGCTGACCAGCAGTTCATGTACATGAACGGAAAGTTCATTATGGGCGAGCTCCTCGAAAAGGAGTACCGGGACTTCGTCTATGACTACTACCTTGACGTCCCCGATGACAACGATATGAGCGAGGTCAGGGCCGCTTACTCCGACCTCATCGCTCAGGCGCAGTCCGCCGGGAATGAGACCGAAAAAATCGCCGCTCTGGACGCTATGCGTGAGAGAATGGCCGATACCTGCACATATACCCTTTCCCCCGGAAAGACTCCCTCAAACCGTGATTTCGTCAACTACTTCCTCATCGAGAACCAGAAGGGCTACTGCATCCACTACGCTACTGCCGGTGTCATCCTCGCCCGTATGGCAGGAGTCCCTGCAAGATATGCCAGCGGCTATGTGGTCCTCGCTGACGACTTCAACGATTCCAACCTCAACGACGACGGCTCCTACACTATCGACGTAAAGGACGACCGAAGTCATGCCTGGGTGGAAATTTACCTGGACGGCTACGGCTGGGTGCCCTTTGAATTCACTGCCGGATATTCCAGCAGTGCTGTGAACAACGACCCTCCGCCCCAGAGCGGCAATGACCCCACTGAGCCCACTGAGCCTCCCACGGCTCCGGTCACCACTACAGGACGCTCTGAGTCCGGTACCACATCCGTTCAGAGCACCACAACCACCACTGTTTCTTCGGCAGATGCCTCTGAGGGCGGCTCCGGCACCAACAAGGCTGCGGTCGCTGCATCCACTGACCATGACAGCTTCCACCTGCCGCCATGGGTCAAAACTCTTCTCCTCTGCCTGGGACTTGCTGCTGCTGCGGCTGCCTGCGTATTCCTCAGACGAAAAGCTATCGTCTCTAAGCGCAAACGTGAAATGTCCACCGGACGTGCAAAGGACAGGATAGGTTCCATGTACGACTACGCTGAGGACCTCCTCAGGTCACTGAAAATTTCAAACGACGAAACAGGCTATAATGCCTACGCAAGGCACGTTGAGTCCCTTATCGGCGGCTCCCTTGTGGAAAAGGGCAGCTTTGAAAAGTTTATGAAGATAGCTCTCCGCTCCGGTTTCAGCGAGGTCCAGCCGGACTCCGGCGATGTGGACTTCTGCGGCAGTGTGGTCAGGGAGCTCTCTGAGAATATCTACAACAAGTCCGGTTTCTTCCGCAGACTGTGGCTGAAACTCGGCAGCGTTCTTGTATAGGAGGTATGCTATGAAAATCGACAATTCCGGATATGCTGCAAAGGCTGTTCTTCTGGTCATAAGCGGTGCTCTCATCGCTTTCTTCCCCCAAATCGTTAACTGGATATTCTACATCCTCGGCGGTATAATCGTTGTTTCCTGCCTGTTCATACTGCTGACTTCCATGGGCTCCGGCGACGGCGGGCTTATGTCATCAAGCAGTCTCTTCGGCATCGCCGCAGGTGTTGGTGTGATGTTCCTCCCAAAGCTGCTGGGCATCGGCATCGCTATCGCAGGCGGCATCGTGTTCATGATAATGGGCATCGTAAGGCTCATCAAGGCTCTGAGCAGCTCCAACAACAATGACAACAGGCTGCTCAGCGGCATCGTCGGCGGGGTACTTGTGGCAGTGTCCATACTGCTTCTCATAAACCCCTTCAGCGCCGCAAGCGCTGCAAGAGTGACCATCGGCATCGTCATGATAGTCTACGGGCTCTTCAACGGCTACGTTGCCTATGAGATAAACAAGCGGAACAAATTCTCCTCCGGGTCCTCCCCGGACGTCATTGACATAAACGACTTCACAGTCCACGATGACAAGTGACACACAGGCTCCCCTTACGGGGAGCTTTTCTTTTTGAGAATCATTCTCAATTGTGAAAGTCAGATGAAAATTCTTCCCGTCCCCTTGACTTCTGCCGGAAATATGGTATCATTTTAAATGTGAAAATTCTCTGACCATGGAGGTCCCTATGAAGAAAATTACTGTAGCTGCCGCTCTCATCTTCGCTGGTTCATCCCTCGTGTCCTGCGGTGATACCACTAAAATTGATTCTCTCATCGTCGCCCAGGAGGAGACCACTTCCCCGGACACCTCCCATTCAAAGCTCTATGAGGAGCTCGGAGTGGAGGACAGCAGCTCCGGTGACTATGACGTTGACCTCACTCAGCTCAGCTCCAGTATGGTCTACGGCCAGGTATATGACATGGTCTACAACCCCGACGACTACGTGGGCAAAAAAATAAAGGCCAAAGGGCCTTTCTCCTACTTCAAGGACGATGTCACCGGAAACGAATACTTCGCCGTTGTCATCTCCGATGCAACTGCCTGCTGCTCACAGGGTATAGAGTTCGTTCTCGACGGCTCCCACGTCTACCCTGACGACTACCCTGAACTTGGTACAGAGATAACCGTCACCGGGGACTTCACCTACTACACCGAGGATATGATGACCTACTGTCAGCTCCAACACGCTCAGCTCTCTATGTCATGGTAAAAAAGACCTGCCGGTAGTGTCCGGCAGGTCCGTTTTTTAGTCCTCGCAGAATGCTATGAATGCCTTATAGGCCATGTAGGTATCTATCTTGGAAACTATCTCATAGGGAGCGTGCATGGAGAGCACCGGTACTCCCAGGTCTATGGTGTCAACGTTGAGGTTTGCGATGTATGCTGCAACGGTTCCGCCGCCGCCCTCGTCTACCTTGCCCAGCTCACCGGTCTGCCAGATGACCTTCTTGTCATCCATAAGACGTCTGATGCGTCCTGTGAACTCTGCTGATGCGTCAGATGTGCCGGACTTTCCACGGGCTCCGGTATACTTTGTCACTACCACGCCCTTGTTGATGTAAGCACAGTTGTTGCGCTCGTTCACCTCCGGGAATGTGGGGTCAAAGGCTGCGTTAACGTCTGCTGACAGGCACTCGGATGCTGAAAGGACTGTCCTTCCGTCAGAGCCCATGTCCTCTGCGATGTCTGCGATGAAGTATTCGAGATATGCTGAGCAGAGACCTGTGTTTCCGTCGCTTCCGGTCTCCTCCTTGTCGGTAAGTACAGTTACTACTGTGTGGACAGGGTCCTTGCAGTCAACTGTTGCTCTCAGGGCTGTATAAGCGCAAACCTTGTCGTCGTGGCCGTATGCGCCTATCATGCTCCTGTCAAAGCCGATGTCCTTTGCCTTGAACGCCGGGACTGCCTCCAGCTCACTGGAGATGAAGTCTGCCTCGGTGATGCCGTACTTCTCAAAGAGGATGTTCATTATATTCAGCTTTACAGCTCCGCTCTCCTCGTCGTCCTTGAAGGGTCTTGAACCGATGACGATGTTGAGCTGCTCGCCTGTGATGCCCTTTGCAAGAGGCTTCTGCATCTGAGCTGTTGCAAGGTGGGGCAGAAGGTCTGTGACGCAGAATACCGGGTCATTCTCGTCCTCGCCTATTGTTACAGGCACTGTTGTGCCGTCTGCCTTTATCACTACTCCGTGGAGGGCAAGGGGGATAGTTGTCCACTGGTACTTCTTTATTCCGCCGTAGTAGTGGGTCTTGAAGAGTGCTATCTCATTGTCCTCATAAAGGGGATTCTGCTTGAGGTCAAGTCTGGGGGAGTCGATATGAGCTGCACAGAGCCTTACTCCCTCCTCTATAGGTGCTGTACCTATTACCGCCATGAGAATAGCCTTTCCTCTGTTATTGCGGTATATCTTGTCTCCGGCCTTGAGCTTCATGCCCTTCCTGTATTCGGTATAGCCGTTTTTCTTCAGGAGATCAACAGAGTATATCACAGCCTCACGTTCGATCTTTGCCTTGTTCATGAAGTCCTTGTAGTCCTCACAGAAGCTGTCGCAAGCTGCCAGGTCTTCTTCAGACATATCATAAACTGCGTTTCTGCGTTTCATAAGGAGCTTTTCTTTGAGTTCCTTGATAGCGTCCTTTTTTTCCATATTTATTCTCCCTTCGGAAATATTAAGCGGCAGCAGTCAGCTATTCTGCGCCGCTTTTATGCTTTTTTCACTGTCCGCAGCAAGGTAGCAGTCCTTTATCTTGTCAGAGACCTCCTTGGTTATCCTGGTGACCTCTTCAAGGCCGCCGTCGTTGCGGATTATGTAGTCGGAGTGGCTGATAAAGAATTCGTCATCGTACTGGGAGCCCATGCGCTGTCTTGCCTGTTCGCTGGTTATGCCGTCACGGACGATTATCCTCTTCTCCCTTATCTCGGCCTTTGCGAGGACTGATATGATTATCTCGCAGAAGTCGTCTGCATGGCTCTCAAAGAGAGTGGGAGCGTCCAGGAGTATGAGCTTCACTCCGCTTGCTGCGTTATCCTTTATCATCCGGAGTATCTCCTTGGTGATGTAAGGATGTATGATAGTATTCAGGGTCTCCAGCTTGGTCTTGTCGGTAAAGACTATATTTCCGAGAGCTTTTCTGTCAAGGGTGCCGTCCTCATTTATGACTCCCCTGCCGAAGATGTCCTCTATCTCAAACAGGCAGTTGGAGCCTTTCTCCACTACCTTCCTTGCCACCTGGTCGGCATCTATGATGAGATAGCCGTTGTCTGAGAAAATTTTTGAGATAGTACTTTTCCCGGCGCCGGTCTGGCCGGTGAGTCCCACAACGGTGACTCCGTTGAGACTGTTCATATCCTTATCACCTCGAATCCTGCCGCCCTGATAAGGCGGTTATATACTGCAAGTCCCACGCCTTCCGGTGAGGGCGCACGGACGTATACTTTCTCTGCACCGATGTCGTCCAGCTCACGGAGCCTCTGGAAGAGCCAGTGAGCCTGCTCGGAGCTGTTTCTGCCGTATGTCAGGTATCTGTACGGGAAGTCCTCCTCGTCGCCGTCAAAGATGAGGCAGTAGGTGCCGCTTGTCATGTTCCTGCCGGCATACTCAGTAAAGTCCCTGAGGCTTCCCTCCACCATGATTATGTCAGCCTTCGGGGAATAATGCTTGTACTTCATTCCCGGTGAGGCAGCCTTCTGGCCGGCCTCCAGCTCGTGGAGTATGGCATGGTCTATTATGACCTCGCCGCAGAGCTCCAGAAGCATCTCTCTGGTGACGCAGCCCGGACGGAGTATCCTTACCCTGTCCTCTGACTCTATGCTTATGACCGTTGACTCCACACCGAATTCCGATGCTCCACCGTCAACTACCGCAGCTATCTTGCCGTTCATGTCACGCATTACGTGCTCTGCTGATGTCGGGCTGGGGTAGCCTGATGTGTTTGCTGAGGGTGCGGCTATCGGCCGTCCTGACAGCTCTATTATCCTGTGCATCACCGGATGTGAGGGCACTCTTATGCCTACAGTGTCCAGTCCGCCGGATGTTATCATGGGTATCTTTTCATTTTTAGGCAGGACCATTGTAAGAGGTCCCGGACAGAACCTCTCTGCCAGCTTCCAGGCAAGGTCCGGTATTGATACTGTGTACTCCTGAGCCTGTGAGAAGTCTGCAAGATGTACTATCAGCGGATTGTCGGCCGGACGTCCCTTTGCTGCAAAGACCTTCTTCACAGCCTCCTCGTTGGATGCGTCTGCTCCGAGACCGTATACTGTCTCTGTGGGGATGCCGACTATCTCCCCTTTTCTTATAAGTCCGGCAGCTATACTGAGCTGCTCCTCGTTATCACTTAGCAATATGGTTTCCATAAACTACTGTCCCTGAGCAGCGAGCTTTGCAGCCTGGTCGGCTGTAGCAAGTGCGTCGAATACTTCATCAAGATTTCCGTTGAGCACGTCCTCCAGCCTGTAGAGCGTCAGGCCGATACGGTGGTCTGTAAGGCGTCCCTGCGGATAATTATATGTCCTTATCCTCTCGGAGCGGTCGCCGGTACCTACCTGGCTCTTTCTCTCCGAGGCTATCTTTGCGTCATGTTCCTGCTGCATGGCCTCATATATCCTTGAACGGAGTATCTTCATGGCCTTGTCCTTGTTCTTGTGCTGGCTTCTCTCGTCCTGGCACTCCACCACTACATTTGTAGGCAGATAGGTTATGCGTACAGCAGATTCTGTCTTGTTTATATGCTGACCGCCTGCGCCGCTTGCACGGAAATAGTCTATTTTCAGGTCGGTGGGATTTATCTCAAGCTCTACCTCGTCAGCCTCGACGAGTACAGCTACGGTAACAGTTGAGGTGTGGATACGGCCCTGGGACTCAGTCTCAGGGACTCTCTGTACACGGTGGACTCCGCTCTCATATTTGAGTCTGGAGTATGCGCCGTCGCCCTCGATAGAGAAACTTATCTCCTTGAAGCCGCCCAGCTCTGTGGGGTTGGCACTGAGGACCTCCTGCTTCCAGCCGTGGGTCTCGGCGTACATAGTGTACATCCTGTAGAGGGAATTTGCAAACAGTGAAGCCTCCTCACCGCCTGCGCCGCCTCTTATCTCGATAATAACGTTCTTATCGTCGTTGGGGTCCTTGGGAAGAAGAAGGACCTTCAGCTCCTGAGTGAGCTCCTCAATGGCGGCCTTTGACTCCTCAAATTCCTCCTGAGCCATTTCCCTGAGCTCCTTGTCGCCGCCCTCGGAGAGTATTTCCCTTGCCTCCTCCATGGACTGCTCCGCTCCGGTGTACTCCCTGTACTTTTCGATAATGGGAGTCATATTCTTGAACTCCTTCATGAGCTGAGTGTAGAGCTTATTGTCGCTGACAATATCGGGTTCGGAGAGCCTGCGGCTTATCTCCTCGTATTTCTTTTCCATTTCTGCGAGCTTTTCAAACATTGTACTCCTCCTGATAGTAAAAAGTTATATCTGAACAGTTGCAGTCGGCTAACCCTCCTCCGGGCGCTTTACGCTCCGGATGCTCTTTTCTATCTTGTTCCTCGGCACCATGAATTCGTGGGAACACTTTACACATTTCAGACGGAAGTCCATTCCGGCCCTTATTACCAGCATTTCGTTTGCACCGCAGGGGTGATTTTTCTTCATAGTCAGTATATCTCCCGGCCTGATGTCCAAGACTGTTCCCTCCCTTCTGAAAGTTCCGAAAATCGTACATTTCTCATTATACCCCAAAATCCTCACTAAATCAATATTATTTACGTATATTTTTTTTGATTTGTGGAAAAATAATAAAAATGCATATCCAAACATATTGAAGTCGCCTAAAATTACGGACTTTGATATAGCTTTGGCTAATACCTTCATATTATAAAGGAGCATATCATGATGTCAAGAGTATCAGCAGAATTTGAGTCCCCGGACCTTGCAGAGTCAGCCCTCATGCGTGTAAGGTCCTCTGTCAGCGGTGTTTACCGCACAGGTGTCATCTACGACAAAAGGTCCGAAAAGGCCGAAAGGCTCCGGAACGGCAGTATTTACACCGTCATCCCCACAGCGGTCACTGCCTATAATTACTTTACCGCCGTCACTGAGTCACCTGCCTCTGTGGACGTTGTCCCGGAGCCTCAGCGCCGCCGTACTGCCAGAGCCTTCGCAATCTGCGACGCTGCAAGTGCAGGAAAGGTCAGCGCACTCCTCAGCGCACTGGGCGGAGTCAGCATCCGCAGCGAGGTCTGAACTCCCGGAATAATCCCCGTCGCCTCCGCATAGAATCAACTATATACAAAATAACAACGGAGGTACAAATATGAACTACAGACCCGAAGGCTCCCTTCTCAGAACAAATGAAAATCTCGCTCACATCTCCACCTTCGAGGGGCTCTGTGCCGCAAGGGACAGCGGTGCTATCCTCGAATCAAGGGCGGCAGTCTGCACCGGCGCTCATGACCTTATCATAGACCTTCCCTGCGGAAAGGGCATCATCCCCAGAGAGGAGGGCGCTGTAGGCATAAAAGAGGGAACTACCCGTGACATCGCCCTTATCTCACGGGTAAACAAGCCTGTGTGCTTTACGGTCCGGGAGGTCAAAAGGACTCCCGACGGCACTGTTTCCGCAGTCCTCTCCCGAAAGGCCGCTCAGGAAATGTGTCTCAGGGACTATGCCGGCAAGCTGGTCCCCGGAGATGTTATCGGTGCAAGAGTCACTCACCTTGAACAGTTCGGGTGCTTTGTGGACATCGGCTGCGGTATCTCCTCCCTCATCCCTATCGACTCCATTTCAGTTTCCAGAATATCACACCCCTCAGACCGGTTCACTGTGGGGCAGTTCATAAAAGCTGTGGTAAAGTCCAGGGACGGTCAGCGGCTCTGCCTCACCCACAAAGAGCTCCTTGGCACCTGGACTGAAAATGCGGAGAGCTTTTCGCCGGGTGAGACAGTCTCCGGCATCGTCCGGACTATCGAGAGCTATGGCATTTTCGTGGAGCTCGCTCCCAACCTTGCCGGACTTGCGGAGCTGAAAGAAGGGATACGTCCCGGACAGCGTGTCAGCGTGTACATAAAGGCTATTATCCCGGAAAAAATGAAGATAAAGCTGGTCATCGTGGACGCCTGCGAGGACATCCCTGTGGACAGCACTATAGAGTACTTCTTCTCCGGCTCACACATGGACTCCTGGCAGTATGCGGCAGAGGAGTCCGGCAGACAGATGCTCTCCCGGTTCGGGGAATAAAAAAGGGGCGCACTTAAGCGTGCTATCCTTAACGGAACTTTATAAAATCTTATGTAAACCGAGTGGTTATGAGCCACTCGGTTTCTCTTTTAGCAAGTTACAAGTGCCAACGTATTGTCAACTGTTGCAGTCGAAGTTGGGGCAGGAGTGTTGATTGACGGTACAGAATAATGAATCTCAATCATGTTTCCGAAAGTCCTTGAATATTTCTCAGGTTTCTCGTATACATCAATTCTCGTTACGAACGCCTTGAGAATCTCTGGAGTGACCTCGCTCATTTCAATATTAGCCTTTGCTTTTTCAATGAAACGCCGTACTTCTGTGTCACGTTTATCCATATCATTTAGCTCATTGGAAAGATCAGCAAGATTAGCTTCAAGCTCAAGTTGCTCTTTCTCATAGCCAGACGCAAGCTTGTCATAGCGTTCCTGCGTCATTCTTCCCGTAGCCATTTCTTCAAATAGACAGCGGATAATCTTGTCGAGTTCCTTGATACGGCTTTCTACTTTTGAACGCCTCTGCTCGGCTTCCTTTTTCTTCATCTGAGCTTCTTCTTCGCCGTTTTGGATTGCTATATCATAGAATTGCTCTGGATGCTCTCTCGCAAAAGCGGTCAACTCTTTGAGCTGTCCTAAGACCAATGCGTCTAATATATTCGCCTTTATACTGTGTACAGTACAATATCTGCCGCCTTTAGTCTGGTATCCGCCGCATTGATAGTAGTTGTTCTCGGGTTTGATATTCTTTCCTCTGTGAAGATACATTTTCGAGCCGCAGTCAGCGCAGTAGATGTATCCAGCATATTTATCTACATCTCCGAGCCTGTCAGGACGTTTTCTTCCCTCATAGTGCTTCTGAACGAGGTCGAACAGCTCTCGGCTCACTATCGCTTCGTGAGTATTCTCGAATATGAGAATATTCTCGGGAGCGTTCTTGATACGCTTTTTCAGCTTGTTAGACTTGCTGTATGTCTGAAAGTTTACAGTATCTCCGCAGTATATTCGATTTGACAGCATATCTCTGATAGTGGTCTGAGTCCAAAGGTATGGATGTTCAAGGTCAGGGTGCTTGCTTTTCGTTCCTTTAGTATGTAACTCGTAAACACCTGGGCTTTCAATCTCATGTTCCTCCAAGTATTTGCATATAGCGCGCGTTCCCTTGCCGTCAGCACAGAGTTCATATATCTGCCTTACTACAGGAACGGCTACAGGATCAGGGATAAGCTGTTTCGGATCATTTGGGTTCTTCATATACCCATATGGAATCGAAGT
>CACWPR010000035.1 GCA_902762855.1 Ruminococcus flavefaciens | reverse complement strand
TCATCAAGGGTATTCTTCTGAGTCATAGCGTCAACAAGCTGCTGGCCTGTGAGCTGGTCCCACTCAGTTGTAACGATAGGAGCTACAGGGTTGAGCGCCTTCAGGCGGGCAATGACCTCGTCTATCTTCTCAGCGGAAAGTCCGGCTGTATGGCTGAGGATGATGCAGCTTGCATAGGTTATCTGGTTGTTGAAGAATTCACCGAAGTTCTTCTGATACATCTTGCACTTCTTTGCATCTACGATAGTAGTAAAGCCGTCGAGCTGTACATCGTGAGCGTCTATATTCTGAACAGCACGGATAACGTCGCTGAGCTTGCCTACGCCGGAGGGCTCGATGAGGATACGGTCCGGAGCGTAGTCTGCGAGTACCTTTTCAAGAGCCTTTCCGAAGTCACCTACCAGGGAGCAGCAGATGCATCCGGAGTTCATTTCAGTTATTTCGATACCGGCTTCCTGAAGAAAACCGCCGTCGATACCGATGTCACCGAACTCATTCTCGATGAGCACCAGCTTTTCGCCGTTATATCCCTCTTTTATCAGCTTTTTGATGAGGGTGGTCTTTCCGGCTCCGAGGAAACCGGAGAAAATTGTTATCTTAGTCATATTAAACACTTCTTTCTGATGATGTGATTTTTTCGTACCCTAATATTATAGCACAAATGGCTTACAATTGTAAAGTGCTTTCGGGGAATGCCTGACAAAGTTTTACCAAACTATCACATTGGCAGGCAAATAAAACCCCCGGAACTGAGTCCGGGGGAAAATGTCAGAATTCCATTTTGGATTCAAGGTATGCAGTGAGGTCGTCAACAGCTACACGCTCCTGCTGCATTGTGTCACGGTCACGGACAGTTACACAGTTGTCCTTCTCAATAGTGTCGAAGTCAACAGTGATGCAGAAAGGAGTACCTATCTCGTCCTCACGGCGGTATCTCTTACCGATAGTACCAGCTTCGTCGAAATCTACCATGAACTTCTTGGAGAGCATCTCATATATCTCCTCAGCCTTGGGAGTGAGCTTCTTTACAAGGGGAAGTACAGCACACTTGTAGGGAGCAAGAGCAGGGTGGAAGTGCATTACTGTGCGGACGTCCTTCTTCTCGTTGCCGTTTTTGTCTGTGGAGATGACCTCCTCCTCGTCATAGGCCTCAGTAACGATAGAGAGGAAGAGTCTCTCAACACCGAGGGAGGGCTCGATAACGTAGGGGATGTACTTCTCGTTGGTCTCAGGATCGAAGTATTCAAGAGACTTTCCGCTGGTATTTATATGCTGAGTGAGGTCGTAGTCAGTTCTGTCTGCAACGCCCCAGAGCTCGCCCCAGCCGAAGGGGAAGAGGTACTCGAAGTCTGTAGTAGCCTTTGAATAGAAGCAGAGCTCCTCCTGGTCGTGGTCACGGAGACGGAGGTTCTCTTCCTTCAGGCCCAGTGAGAGCAGGAAGTTCTTGCAGTAGCTTCTCCAGTAGTCGAACCACTCAAGGTCAGTGCCGGGCTTGCAGAAGAACTCAAGCTCCATCTGCTCGAACTCACGTACACGGAAAATGAAGTTTCCGGGAGTTATCTCGTTACGGAAGGACTTACCTACCTGTGCAACACCGAAGGGGACCTTCTTACGGGTAGTTCTCTGGATGTTTGCGAAGTTTACGAAGATACCCTGAGCCGTTTCCGGACGGAGGTAGAGCTCAGACTTGCTGTCCTCGGTAACGCCCTGGAAGGTCTTGAACATAAGGTTGAACTGACGGATGTCAGTGAAGTTCTGCTTGCCGCAGTTAGGGCAGGTGATATTGTGCTCCTTGATGTAGTCCATCATCTGCTCGTTGGACCAGCCGGCAACGTTAGTGCCGTCGAAGTCCTCGATGAGGTTGTCGGCACGGTGACGAGTCTTACACTCCTTACAGTCCATGAGAGGGTCGGAGAATCCGCCGATATGTCCGGAAGCCACCCAGGTCTGGGGGTTCATGAGTATAGCAGAGTCAAGGCCTACGTTGTACTTGTTCTCCTGAACGAACTTCTTGAGCCATGCCTTCTTGATATTGTTTTTCAGCTCAACGCCGAGAGGGCCGTAGTCCCATGTATTTGCCAGACCGCCGTAGATCTCGGAGCCGGGGTATACAAATCCCTTTGACTTGCAAAGGTCCACGATCTTGTCCATTATCTTTTCATTATTTTTCATACTTTTGACCTCATTTCAGTGATTTATGGTATCCCTTATATTTTACGCTATCTTATTAAAAATGTCAAGTACCATTGGAGCAGAATGAATGTATATTTTTTATATGATGAAAAAAGGCCCGGAGTTCCGGGCCTTTGTGTTATTGATCAAAGAGGCGGTCCCAGTTGGGGGTCACAACTCCGCCTGCAAGTGCATAGCAGCGGAGTATCATAGTAGCATCTGAGCCGTCAACAGCGCCGTCGCCACAGATGTCGCCCTTGCTCGAACCTCCACCTATCATTGGGCTGGAGTGTCCTGATAATACCTGTTGTCAGGAACTGTTTTGAGAGCGAGCCAGTCGCTCCATGAGACGTAGTAAATGCCGAGCACATGGATACCGTCCTCGGAGCATTCCTCTCTGAGGGCGCCGTTGGCATCATCGAATATCGGGTTGACGTCGATGTAGAATATGCTCTGGTTATCGGCCAGGGTCTTTATCATATCGTTGAGTGTATTTATCCTGTCGTTGTTGATATAACCGTCCTCAGCGAAGGGAGCGACATGGAGGTTGGCCTCCAGGTAGATTATGGCTCCGGGAGCCTTTTCACGAACATTCCGGACAAGTTCACGGAAGTTGCTGAAAGTGCTGTCGAAGTCGTTGCCTATCTCGTTGATGCCCAGCATGATGTATATTTTTCCGTAGTTATTGGATTCGAGCATTGAGGCCAGGGTACCGCTTTCGGAGGAGTCCTTTGCAGTGCTGGTGGACATACCGACATCGCAGAAGTAGTCGGCATTGTCGATAGTACCGAAGTCCTGGATGCCTACGGTTCTGGAGTCACCGATGAAGAGTGCATCGTCGAAGTAGGACTTGTCGGGAGCCTCAACAAAGGCATACTCTGTTGTGGGAACGGTGGTAGTCTCAGTAGTTTCTGTGACTATAGAGCCTGAGATGTCGGTGACTGTCACAGGCAGGGTAGTCACCTCAGGCTGACCGCTGCCGTCAGCAGGCGGTGCGTCTGTGGGCTGGGCGGAGTCCTCGGCAGAGGCCTCTCCCTTATGGATGTCTATTTCCACCGTGCCCTTGGCGACTTCTTTTTTCTTCTCAGCGCTGGTAGTCCATATCTGCTTGAATATCATAGGTGATGCCACTATGCAGGTCAGGAGCAGTATCACCGTATATGTGCACTGTTTGAATTTATTCATCTTTGTCTCCCCTTAGAATCTGAAATACATGAATGGGTCGTCCATTCCCTTGTACATACAGTATACCGAAGCCCAGAATACAACCAGCAGTACGAGTGTGGTGAATAATGAGCCCTTTATCTTTTTATATATTATTGCCGGTATAGGTGTGGAAAATACCGTTCCGAACAGGAAGTATTTCCTGTAGATGCGCCAGTACTTCACATAGTCGTCCTTTTTCAGAACGGATGATGCCTTGTGAGCGAAGGGCAGGAGCCTGCTGAAGTAAGTCCGCATCTGGTCCATATCTGTTATAGCGAATATCAGCCAGGTCAGTGGTATGAGCAGTATCATATAAGCGTGACCGGCTAATTTATGTTTGTTCATGAAGTCTCCGAGGCCGTTTTTCTCTATGGTCATTATCAGGAAGAGCACCAGTCCCCAGATGACAAAGTTCCAGCTTGCACCGTGCCAGAGTCCGGTGAAGAGCCAGACGCAGAAGGTATTGAAGAGCATCCTTCTCTTGCTGCACCTGTTTCCTCCGAGGGGGATGTAGATGTAGTCTCTGAACCATGAGCCGAGGGTCATATGCCAGCGGCGCCAGAATTCCGTCATGGTCTTTGAGATATAGGGGTGGTCGAAGTTCCTGGGAAGGTCGAATCCCATTACCTTGCCGAGGCCTATAGCCATGAGGGAGTAGCCGCAGAAGTCGAAGTAGAGCTGGAAGGAGTAGGCGAAAATGCCCATCCATGCCAGTCTGCCTGAGATGCTCTGGTAGCCGATATTGCGTATATCGCTCCAGAGACCGCCTACCTGGTTGGCCAGGAGGACCTTGTATCCGAGGCCGATAGTGAAGGTCTTGAGACCGTCCTCCACCTTGCGGATGCTGTGGGTGCGGTGCCGGAGCTGATGAGCCACGCTTTCATATGTGACGATAGGTCCGGCGATGAGCTGAGGGAACATACTGATATATGCTCCGTAGCTTATGAGGTCCTTTTCGGCACGGGCCTTTTTGCGGTAGACGTCTATGATGTAGGAGACGTTCTGGAAGGTGTAGAAGCTGATTCCGATTGGGAGGATTATGTCCTTGACAGTCAGTCCCGCATGGAAGAGCGCATTTATATTTTCGGTGCCGAATCCCCAGTATTTGAAGAATATCAGCCACCAGAAGTTAAAGACTATGCCAATGGTCAGCCATAGTCTTGACGTTCGCCGGAAGCTCTCGATGAACTGTGCGATGATGAAATCGAACAGGAGAGTCAGGAGAAACAGAATGATATATACCGGTTTTTTTACGCCCATGCTGTAGAAGATGACGCTGCCGGCAAATATCACTGCATTTTTATATTTTGCAGGTGAACCTGCATATACCAACATAAAAGCAGGCAGGAATATAAATATAAACTCCAAACTGCTGAATACCATTATACCACCCTTTGTTATACCCGACAGAAAGTGAACAGGCCGGGTATTTGTTTTGTATTGTCTTTTCTTTTGTATCTTTTTTGAAAAATGTTTTGCTGATAATGTTTAAAATATCGCTGTTTTAAGGGGAATTTCTAAGCCCGCAATTATTATTCTACAACGGATTAAGATTGTTGTCAATAGGCTTTTTCAAATGTAGCAAAATGTAATAATTTGAGGGAATAAAATGAAAAAAAACGGTTAAAAAAACGGCAGGCCTGTGAGGTCTGCCGTTTGGTGTTTGCCATGGTTATCATTCACTGTACTTGGAGTCGATGCCAAGGTACTCTTCAAGGCAAATGCCCTTTTCTGTGAGCTCCTTTGCAAGCTCTCCGCCTACATATCTGAGGTGCCAGGGCTCGTACTTGTAGCCTGTGATGTCCACCTTGTCTGCGGGGTAGCGGATGATGAAGCCGTATTCGTAGCAGTGTTCGGCCAGCCAGATAGCTTCGGGAGTGCCGGCGAAGGCGCTGTCTGCCATGTTTATATCCATTGCCAGTCCTGTCTGATGCTCGGAGTGTCCGGGTCTTGCGGAGTAGGTATCTGCATTTGCCTGACCGTCAGAAGCAACATAGTTGTTGTAGAGTGATGCCTGATAGTCATAGGAGCGGTATCCGGAGCATATCCAGAGGCTGAGTCCGTCCTCGGCTGCTGCCTGCTGGAGGGCATTGAATCTCTCCTGTGCAATAGGAAGGATATCACCTGGGTCATAGTCCCTGGGGACGCTGTATGTCTTGTTGGCTACCAGTATGCCGTCAATATAGGTCAGACCGGGGTAGTCAACCTTCTCAGGGGCAGGAGACTCGGAGGGGTCAAATTCGTTCATTTCCTTCGCCTTTACGGTGACTCTTATCTTCACGAACTGTGAGGAGTCAGCGGCGGAGGTGAGGACTATGTCGCACTGTCCGGGAGCGACACCGTAGATGTTGCCTATGCCGTCAACAGTGGCAATTGACTCGTCCTCGGAGGTCCAGAGCTCGTCAGCATCGGAGGTGCCTTCGGGGTAGCCGATGACCATAGGCATTTCAGACTGTCCCACTTCAATGGTGATGCTTGTCTTGTCAAGAACGAAGTCGGACTCATTGGGCTCGGTAGGCTTTTCGGTAGTGGGCTCGGTGGAGACCTCCTCGGTGACAGTGTCAGGCTCAGTGGCTTCCTGAGCCTCGGTAGCGGACGTTTCCTCGGAAGCTGCCGGCACCTGAGCCGTGTCTGAGGAGCTGTCGGAGCTCTTGTTGTTTTTCAGTGCAAGTGTGATACCAAGTATCATCACAGCGATGAGAGCAATGAGTGCGATGATTATGAGTATCATCAGGTTCCGGTTCTGACGGCTCTTTCTTGTGGGACGGGTATAGGCAACGTCCTCACCGCCGTCGAGATCATCGTAGTCCTGGATGGCAAGCTGGTCCGGGCTTTTGAGGTATACTGTAGGCTCGTCGCCGGCAGGAGCGAGCTCCGCACGGTTGAGAGCGTTGAGGTCTGCAAGGAGCTGTCCTGCGGTGGAATATCTTGCAGAGGGCTCAGGGGAGCAGGCCTTCAGGATAATGTCAGCGAACTCCTTTGAAGCGTCGCATGGGGGAGGGAGCTGAGCTCCCAGCATACGCCTGTCTATAGCGGCCTCTCTGGTAGTGTTGTTCCCCTCAAAGGGCAGGAGTCCACGGTTCATGAGCTGATAGAGGCACATTCCGAAGGAGAATACCTCTGCCTGGGGAGTGTACTTCTCAGCGGCATTTCCCTTTGCACGGTAGACCTCCGGTGCCATGTAGTCCTCAGGGCCCACATAGTCTGAGCCTTCCCAGGTGTTGAATCCGCCCAGCTTGTACTTGCCCTCTCCGGAGAGGTAGAAATTCTCAGGGGTGATGTCACGGTGGAGGATGCCCTTTGCATGAGCAGCACTGAGTCCGGCACCTATCCCGGCAGCCAGCTTACGCACGTTCTCCTCGGTGTAGGTGAACTTCTGGCTGTTTATCATATCCTGTACACCGGTGAGGAGCTCCATTCTTCTGATGAAGAAATAGCCCTCCTTTTTTCCGCCGATGACGAGGTCACTGTAGTATTCATCCTTGTAGTTGACCACGTTGGGGCAGTCTTTCAGCTCGTAGAGGAGCGTGGACTCGTGGGAGACCTTCCCGAACTGCTCGTCCAGGTAGGCTGCCTTCTGGGACTCGTCCCGGAATGTCATATCCCCGGCAGTGATAGGCTCCACCTTGACTGCGGAGTATTCGGTCTTGTTCCTGCGGACTGCCTCACCACGGAAAACCACTGAGGAGCTGCCCTCGCCCAGTTTTTCCCGGACGTACCATATTCCCCAGAGGGGCTGTCTGACTGTTGATAATATCTGGTCTGTAAGTTCGTTGTTGTTCATCATTTCTCTTTGTTCCTCCTGTATCATCCTGCTGTTCCTATTTTTTCTCCGTACTTCACAACTGTTTCGCAGTTCTCCCTGGAGTTCCGGAGTATATCCTTATCCGGCACTGCCCGGCCCTTCTCAAAGAGGAGGACAATGGTGGAGCCGCCGAATTCAAACATTCCCTTTTCCACGCCCTTGCAGATGCCTCCGCTGCCGTGGAGATTGAAAATGCGTCCGACCATCATAGCGCCGACCTCCACCTGTACCACATCCCCGAAATTGTGAGTGTGTATGAGGGTGTACTCACGGCTGTTGCGCTTGTAGATGTTGTATCTTTTCAGCGCAATGGGATTGACGGTGTGGAGCTGGCCTTTTATGAAGGTGTTTCCTGTTTTTATGCCGCTGTCTATGTAGCAGTAGCGGTGGTAGTCATCCACCTCAAGGCGGAATATCATGCACCAGCCGCCCTCAAAACGCCTTGCGAGGAAGTCGTTTTTCAGCAGGTCTTTAAGGCTGTATCTGGCGCCCTTTATGGTGAATATGCTCCTGCTGTCTATAGGGTAGACAGTGAGCTTTGAGTCACAGGGGCTTATCAGAGCATCCTCGTCCATGTCCACCGGGCGGAGCTCCGGCTTGACCTTCCTTGTGAAGAAGTCGTTGTAGGACCAGTATCTCTTTTTCTCGTACTGTGACATATCTATCCCGCTTCTGCGGATAAACGGCTTTATCAGAGGTACAGACAGCGGGGAGTCCATAAAGGCTCCGGCTATCTTTGAGACAAAGGGCCTTGTCAGCACACGGAGAGCAAGTCTGCCTCCGGAGGTGCCGTAGAGCTTTTCCAGCATACGGCCCTGTTTTTCATTGGTGACGATGACCTCGCCGGCACGGGTCTTTATCATTGTTCCATCCTCGCATTGGCAAGCATGAGCTTTATGCGGTTCTCCTGGTTGACCCTTGTAGCACCGGGGTCGTAGTCTATGGCGACTATGTTGGCATTGGGATTGTCTTGTTTTATGGCTCTGGACATACCCTTTGCAACGATATGATTTGGCAGGCATCCGAAGGGCTGGGTGCAGATGATATTGTCCACACCGGACTGGGCCAGAGCCGCCATTTCAGCAGGTATGAGCCAGCCTTCGCCCATTACGACACCCTGATTGATGTACTTGTCAGCCAGGTGACGCAGGTGCTCGAAGTCGTGGAGAGGCTCGAAGGAGCCCTGTTCCTTCATGACCTTGATGAGCTCCTTCTGCTTTGCGTACAGCAGCTTGTAGCCGGCCTTGTAGGCAAGGGACATCTTAGTGTTGTTGTCGTATATCTTTGCATCGTTGAAGGTACCGGCAGCACAGTACATGACAAATTCCATAAGTGACGGCACTACAGGCTCGCATCCTTCGGAGATGAGGAAGTCCTCAAGGTGGTTGTTTGCAAGGGGAGAGTACTTTACGTATATCTCGCCTACTATGCCTACCTTTATCTTCTTCTCGCCGCTGAGCTCGATAGAGCCGAAATCGTTGAGGATGTCACGGTATATCTTCTTTGTTTTCAGGTACATATTGCTGCCCTTGCGGAAGATATTCCCAAGGCGGTTCTCCCATTTTGCCAGCATTTTCTTTGACTCGCCCTTGTTGACCTCATAGGCTCTGCACTTGTTGTAGCAGGTCATGAGGAGGTCACCGTAGAGCACAGCGTGGAGCAGCTTTATGAAGTTCTTGGGTGATATACGGAAAGCGCTGTCCTTTTCAAGACCGCTGAAATTCAGGGACACCACAGGTACCTGCGGATAGTTCTTGTCAACGGCCTTTCTCAGAAGGTGGATGTAGTTTGAAGCACGGCAGCCGCCTCCGGTCTGAGTGATGAGGAGGGCGGTCTTGTCGGGGTCATATTTGCCGCTGTTGAGAGCGTCCATAAACTGACCTATTACCAGCAGAGCCGGGTAGCAGGCATCGTTGTGGACGTTTTTCAGTCCCTCGTCTACAACTGCACGGCTGTCGTTGCGGAGCAGTTCCATTTTGTATCCCTCGGCCTCGAATATGGCAACGAGGAGCTTGAAGTGTATAGGCAGCATATCGGGGACGAGGATAGTGTGTGTCTTTATCATGTCCTCCGTGAACTTTGCGTATTCAGGCATCATTGCACCTCCTTACTTCTCGATAGCGGCCACAAGGCTGCGGAGCCTTATCCTTGCGGCGCCAAGGTTGTTTATCTCGTCTATTTTGAGCTGTGTATAGAGCTTGCCCTTGCTTTCAAGGATAGCTCTTACCTCATCGCCGGTAACGGCGTCGATGCCGCAGCCGAAGGATACGAGCTGGATGAGCTGCATATCCGGCTGGGTAGTAACGTATTCAGCAGCACGGTAAAGTCTTGAATGGTAGGTCCACTGGTTGAGTACTCCGAGGTTGGGAGTGCGGGCCAGGTGGGCGACGCTGTCCTCAGTGATAACGGCCATTCCCAGGCTGGTTATCAGCTTGTGGATACCGTGGTTTATCTCCTTGTCGATGTGGTAGGGACGGCCGGCAAGTACGATTATCTTGCGGTTTTCAGCACGGGCCTGGCTGATGATGTCCTTGGCCTTGTTGGCAACGTCGGCATGATAACGCTCCAGAGCCTCATAGGCGGCATCAACTGCGGCGGGGATGCGTCCCTTGATATTGTACTTTTTCAGTGCCTCACCTATGACTCTTATAACATTCTTGCGGATGTTCAGGTCAAGGTAGGGGTGGATGAAGTTCTCGTTGTTGAGTCTGGGGTTATTGGCCAGCAGAAGCTCCGGGTAGTAGGCAACGACAGGACAGTTGAAGTGATTGTCACTGCCGCCCTCGTCGAGGTTGTAGCTCATGCAGGGGTAGAAGATGAAGTCAGCACCCTTGTCCAGGAGGTTCTCAATGTGGCCGTGGGTGAGCTTTGCAGGATAGCAGACCGTATCCGAGGGGATGGTGTGCTGTCCGAGGTAGTACATACCTCTGGAGCTCTCATCGGATGTGATGACACGGAATCCAAGGCTCGTGAAGAGCATATGCCAGAACGGAAGCTGTTCGTAGAAGCTCAGTGCAAGCGGGAGTCCGACGACACCACGGTATTTTCTGGGCTGGTGGGTCTTTACGGTGTTGAGTATGCTGTCATATTTGTACTCGTAGAGGTTAGGTATCTTATTCTTCACAGGACTTCCGCTGCCCTTTTCGCAGCGGTTTCCTGAGATGAAGCGTCTGCCCTTGCCGAAGCTGATGATGTTTAGCTGGCAGTGAGCGGTACAGCCTCCGCAGTTTGCGGAGCGTGAGGTATAGGAGAATCCTTCCAGGTCAGCGGCGGATATGAGCTTTGAGGGCTGGCCGTCGGCTCTTTCCTTGGCATAGAGAGCGCATCCGAAGGCTCCCATAAGGCCTGAGATAGCCGGACGGATAACGTTCCTGCCAAGCTCCTTCTCAAATGAGCGGAGCACTGCATCGTTGAGGAAGGTACCGCCCTGTACGACGATGTTCTTTCCGAGCTCGTCAGGAGACTTGGCACGGATGACCTTGTAAATGGCATTCTTGATGATGGATGAGGAAAGTCCTGCGGAGATGTCCTCAACGGTAGCACCGTCCTTCTGAGCCTGTTTTACGGAGCTGTTCATGAAAACGGTACACCTTGAGCCAAGGTCAACAGGGTGCTGAGCGAAGAGTCCGAGCTGTGAGAACTCAGCTATATCGTAGCCGAGGGCCATTGCGAATGTCTGTATGAATGAGCCGCAGCCGGAGGAGCAGGCCTCGTTGAGCATGATGCTGTCGATGCTGTGGTTCTTTATGCGGAAGCACTTGATGTCCTGTCCGCCGATGTCGATGATGAAGTCAACGTCGGGGCAGAAGTAGGCGGCGGCTTTGAAGTGAGCAACAGTCTCAACTATGCCGTGGTCAATGGAGAGACATGCCTTGATGAGGTCCTCGCCGTAGCCGGTAACTGCGGAGCCTTTTATGGTGACACCGGGATTCATGACCTCATATATCTTCTTCACCTGGTCAGCTATTTTATCGAGAGGCTGGCCCTGGTTGGAGGAGTAGTGGTGGTAGAGTATGCGGCCGTCGTCGGTGATGAGCACCAGCTTGGTAGTAGTGGAGCCGGCATCTATACCCAGGTATGCGTCGCCCTCATATGTACGTATATCTGCATATCCCAGGTCGAACTGCTTGTGGCGGTCGATGAACTCGTCATACTCGGTCTGGGAGCGGAAAAGGGGTTCTCCGGTTACGATGTCGTCGGAGGCCTTCGCATTGGTTATCTTGTCTATCATCTCGTCGATGCCGTAACAGTCTCCGGAGGAGGCTGCATAGACCGCACAGCCGTAGGCTACAAAAACAGGAGCCTCGTCGGGGAATACGGCATGGGCGCTGTCCAGTCCGAGAGTTTTGACAAAGGCCTTGCGGAGTCCCTTCAGGAAGAACAGAGGACCGCCAAGGAAAAGGACCTTGCCTTCGATAGTACGCCCCTGTGCGAGACCTGAAACAGTCTGGTCCACAACAGCCTGGAAGATGCTTGCGGCGATGTCCTCACGTCTTGCTCCCTGGTTGAGCAGGGGCTGTATATCTGACTTGGCGAAAACTCCGCATCTGGACGCAATGGGATAGACCTTCTGGGCATGGAGAGAGAGCTCATCCAGCTCGTCGGCAGTTATGCCGAGGAGAGTGGCCATCTGGTCAATGAAAGCGCCGGTACCGCCGGCACAGGAGCCGTTCATACGCTGTTCCACGCCGCCGGTGAGGAAGATTATCTTAGCGTCCTCGCCGCCCAGCTCGATAACAGCGTCAGCGTCAGGCTGTTTTTTCTTTACCGCCAGAAAAGCCGCATGGACCTCCTGTACGAATGGTATTCCTGCGGAGTTAGCCAGACCCAGTCCGGCAGAGCCGGTTATACAGACCGTGAAGCTCTCTCCGGGGTACTCGCCTCTTATCATATTGAGCTGGTCAGTTACAGTTTCCTTGACCTTTGAAAGGTGGCGCTGATATTTAGAATAGATGATATTGCCGCCCTCGTCAGTGATGACGGTCTTTACGGTAGTCGAACCTACGTCGATGCCAAGAGAATATTTATTCGCCATGTTGAACCTCATAAGAATAAATTTTTGATGTCAGCGGACCCTCTGCGTCCGCCCATAACTATACACAATACATTATACAACATTTTCAAAAAAAAATAAAGCGGAAAAAACTGTTTTTTGCATATAATTTTCATATTTTCGTAAAATAGCCGAGTAATGCCCCTTTTTTGTCGATGAAACTGTGCTAATTTAGCTTATATTGCTCATGCATTCAAAGCAGAATGTCGGTGCCGTTCTGCTGAACTATGAATGCAGAACCAAAAAGGACCGCCGAAGCGGTCCCTTTCTTATTCAACGGTTATTGTGCCGCCCTCCCAGTGGGAGAAGGCATATTTCTGGAAGGACATATCATTGCTGGTGCCCTTGAAGAGGTCTGTTTCGTAGAAGTAGAAGTCAACATTGTAGGTGTCTCCGGACTCGGCATCCTCTGGTATCTGGAGGTAGAATGTGACTATATCACCGTCTCCGCCGTAGTTTTCGGTGAAGGCGGCTGTGTAGAATGCAGAGCCTACCTTTCTCTGGGCCATTTCCTCGGTCTTGACTCCGAACCACTCCATTGCAGCCTGGAGGCTTGCGCCTTCGGCTGCGGGACCTGCTTTGAATTTAGCGTCGGGCTCGCCCTCACGCTGATTTATGCAGTCCAGCTCTTCGGGGTAGATTATGTGGAGTCCGCAGATGTTCCATTTAAGGTCTGCATTTGACACAGTGACTGTGACCTCTGCCACACCGCCTGCGGGGGCGGTAGTATCCTTTATTTTCAGCAGGGGACCCTCCTCGGAGTCGGGAACGTCCTTGTATATCTCATTGAAGGCGTTCTCACTGTCGAAGGTATTCTCCTCCGGGACGCTCTCATTCTCCTTGCTGCATCCTGCCATTGCGGAGAATGCAGTGAGAAGAGCGGCTGCGGCTGCTGTTATCCTTTTCTTCACTTGGACTCACGCTCCTTTTTACCCTCGACGGTCAGTTCGTCACCGGATCTGCCGACTGCTATCTCGCTGATTCCGGAGGCATTCTCGATTATGAGCTCTGCCACCTTATCCTCTATCTCCTGACGGATGACTCTGCGGATGTCTCTTGCGCCGTAGGGCTTGCCAAAGGACTTCTCAGCAATGAGTTCGAGGGAATCGGGGGTATATGTGAGAGTGATGTCCTTTTCAGCCAGAGGCTCCTTCATCTCGTCCAGCATGAGTGCGGCGATGCTTGCGAAGTTCTCCTTTGTGAGCTGTCTGAATACCACTATCTCGTCGATACGGCTGATGAATTCCGGGCGGAGGAAGTCTCTCAGGCCCTTCATAGCCTTGTCTTTGGAAATTTCATTCTCAGTGCGGTTGAATCCCACTCCCACGCTCTTGTCGGTGGAGCCTGCATTGGATGTCATGCAGATTATGGTGTTCTCGAAGTTTACGGTCCTGCCGTGGGCATCGTCCACCTTGCCCTCATCGAGTATCTGCATGAGGATGTTCATAACGTCAGGGTGAGCCTTTTCGATCTCGTCGAAGAGTATTACGGAGTAGGGGCGGCGGCGGACCTTTTCTGTGAGCTGTCCTGCCTCGTCATATCCCACATATCCGGGAGGTGAGCCTATCATCCTTGCAACGGAATGCTTTTCCATATACTCTGTCATGTCCAGTCTTATGAGGGGGTCCGGGGAGCTGAACATCTCCTCTGCCAGAGCCTTGACCAGCTCGGTCTTTCCCACACCGGTAGGTCCCACGAAAATGAAGGATGCGGGACGTCTGCGCTTGTTGAGGTGTACTCTTGTGCGCTTTATTGCACGGGCGAGGGTCTCAACGGCCTCGTCCTGACCCAGTACTCTTGCTTTGAGTGCGCCCTCCAGCCTGGCTATTTTCAGGAACTCTGTTTCTGCTATCTTGCTTGCAGGGATGCCGGTCCAGAGCTCGACTACCTTAGTGATGTCCTCTTCGGTGACCTGGATGTTCTCTGCCTTTTCTCTTAGGGGCTCAGCGGCCTCACGGGCATGGATGAGCTTGCCCTTGACCTCTGCCAGTGCCTGATAGTCCGGCTCGGTCTGTTCGGAAATGGACTTCTCCATTCCCTCCAGCACCTCTATCTCCTTCTTCATCTTAGCGTATTCTGCGATCTCAGGGGAGCGGATGCAGGCTCTTGCACAGCCCTCGTCCATAAGGTCAATGGCCTTGTCGGGGAGGAAACGGTCTGTGATATATCTTTCAGAGAGCACAGCGCAGACTCTTATGAGGTAGTCTGAGATGTGCACCTTGTGGTAGTCCTCGTAGTGCTTCTTGATGCCCAGGAGTACGTCAACAGTGTCCTCGATAGTAGGCTCGCTGACTGTTACAGGCTGGAAACGTCTTTCCAGAGCGGAGTCCTTCTCGATGTACTTCCTGTACTCTCCGAATGTGGTAGCGCCGATGACCTGTACCTCTCCTCTTGAAAGGGCAGGCTTGAGGATGTTTGCGGCATTCATTGAGCCTTCGGAGTCTCCTGCGCCCACAAGGTTGTGTACCTCGTCGATGAACAGGATTATATTGCCCTCACGCTTTACCTCGTCCACAAGGCCCTTTACTCTGCTCTCGAACTGTCCGCGGAACTGAGTACCGGCCACAAGTGCGGTAAGGTCCAGAAGGTATATCTTCTTGTCGGCAAGGTTGAAGGGAACGTCCCCGGAATTGATGCGCTGTGCGATGCCCTCAGCGATAGCGGTCTTGCCCACGCCGGGCTCACCGATAAGGCAGGGGTTGTTCTTGGTCCTTCTGGAGAGTATCTGGATGACTCTTGCTATTTCCTTGTCACGGCCGATGATGTTGTCGAGCTGACCGTCAGCGGCTTTCTGGGAGAGGTTGGTACAATAGCTTCCCAGGAACTTCAGCTCCTTCTGCTTTTTCTCCTTGCGTCTGCCGAAGATGCTGCCGAGTCCTCCCTTTTTGCCGGTCTCCTCCTCATCGGGAGACTGCTTTGGAGGGGCAGGCTCGTCGCTGCTGAGAGCCTCCTTGCTGCCGGGCTCCTCACTGCTGCTGTCGTTCATGCCGAACATATTGCTTATGAAATCCGGCATTATACCGGAGCCGCCCATTTCAAAGGCATCTCCGTCCAGCATACCCATCATCTGGTCTGAGAGCTGGTCTATCTCCTCGTCGGTTATACCAAGGCGGTTCATGTACTCTGCCACCTGTGGGATGTCTCTTTTTCTTGCACATGAGAGACAGAGTCCCTCATTTTTCTTCTCGTTGCCCTGCACGGAGGTGATGAACACTACGGCGGGTCTTTTTTTGCAGCTGCTGCACATTATCATGAGGCATATCCTCCTGTTATCAGAAATTGTCTGTCACGAATTGGTAAACGTATTTGAATATGTGTGAATTGTCTATGGCTTTGAAGTTGAAGAACAGCATCTTGTCACTGCCGAGCAGGACGTACAGTCTTATCATTGCAGCGATGCCGATGAGAATGATCACTCCCTTTACAGCACCGATTATGCCGCCTACAAGGTGGGATGCCACCGGCAGGTCATTGAAATCATCTCCGGCAACGGCCCTTACGATGAATATGGTCAGTGCCAGGAGCACCGCAAGTATGATTATGAACGCTGCCAGACGGAGCTCGGTCTTGTATGGCTTTTCAAGGTATTTGTCGGAGATGTACTCCGCAGCCTCCTTGCTGGTATCGTTCTCTATCTGCTCATTGTCTATCATCAGCGGGATGAGCTCATCGGTAGTAAAAGGCTTTTCACGGATGAGGTCAGCGGCATACTCTGCCGGGTACTCGCTGAGCTGGTCTGCGATGATGCCTGAGATTATCTGTGCATAGCCCTCATGGAGCTTGTCGTAGAACACAGTATCCCGGTCCACGGTGTTTGCGTTCATGTTGTTGAGGTAGTCATATATCTGCTCATCGAAGGTCTTTTTCTTGTTTTTGCCGCTGTATATCTCCTGGAGCTTGTTCTCACGGACATCCACGTTGGGGTAGCCCAGAGATTCCAGGTAGTCGGCGGTCTTTTCGAGAAAACGGCTGGACTTTACAGACTTAGCCAGTTTCTTGTTGTTGCTTGTCTTGACACTGCTGTCATAGAGTCCGCTGGCGATGCTGCTGCTGAGTGACAGAGCCAGTGCAAAGGCTATTATATATCCCGTCAGTGAGACTCCGGCCTTGAACAGGCCCTTTCTTGCAGCTATGTAAATGCTTACTGCAACTGCGGCTACGGCGATGACGTCGTAGAACCACCAATATTCTTCTCCCATAATCAATATCCGGCACAGCAGGGACTGTGCCTGCCTCCCTTCATTTATCAGTCGCCGGCATCATAGTCGATGCGGTCTATCCTGTTATATCCCTTTAAGAAAATGTGGTCGTCGCTGCGGACGAATCCTGTGTATGAATCGGTGACGGCTGCCGTAGAGCGGAGAGAGCCGTCGAAGTCATAGGCCATTACGGAGTCCTGGGTCATTATGTAGGCCAGACCCTTGAACACCGAGACATCGACTGCCGGTGATGCGAGCTCTATGATAACGGGCTCCTCACCCTCTGTCGGGAAGAGCGCAGCGATATATCGTCTGCGGTCCTCGTTGTTTATGACTACTGCGGAGCTGCCGCCTATGCTTGCTCCTGCAACTGCCTCGCCGTCGTACTGGTAGAATGAGCTTATCTGGCCGTCGTTGTTGACGTATCCGCAGGCATCCACGCCGTATACGAAGGCACCTACAGAGGAGCCAAATACCTCAAGGCCCACGGTATTCAGACCGGGGGAGGTCCATTTTTCGCCGTCCTCCTTGAAACTTATCTCCTTTACACTGGTGACCAGCTTTCCGTTTTCAGCGGAAATGGAGGTCATGAAGCAGCCGCCGCTCTTGTTTATGAAGCTGATGTCAGTGACCATTTCGGTACACTTTCTCTCGTATATCACATTGCCTTTCTTGTCATATACAGTGAGCTCGCAGCTATAGTTGTCAGAGCTGGTCACCACAGCGGTGACGCCGTCTGAACTGAGCCTTGCAAAATAAATAGTATTCGGCATCCGCCTGCTGTAGAATACCTCTTCTTCGTCCTCCACGGAAAATTCATTTCCGCCGTTCTCATAGACCAGGGCTCTGCCGTTGGCGACTCTGAGAATGGGATTAGAGTAGACGTGCTGGCGCTTTTTCAGCAGCGAGCCCTCTGTATCATAGATATACAGGTAGGTATCGCTCTGGACCAGTATTTTCTTAACGGTATATCTTAGCTGGTAATCGGAGCCGCCGCTGACCTCTATGGGGAAATTTCCCTCGGCCAGCTTACCGGAGTTGACGATAGTCTTGTACTGCTTTCCGATGCCTCTGAGCTTAGGGACCCAGGTGTCACGGGTGGCGTACAGCGCTCCGGCGATGATGATGACGATGATGAACGCCGCAAATCTCATGAGCCGTTTCTGTCTTTTTTTACGGTTCTTGAGGTCAACGATATCGTCTGCGTCGTACATATTCGGCACTTTATCTTCTCCTTCCTTTGTAGGCTGTGTTCCGCAGCCTTTAGCTGATGGCTGCCGGCGGTCAGCCGCCGGAAAACAGCTCTTCCTCCGAGTAAAAGACCCTGTTCAGGTACAGCCCGTGGGCCATAGCTGTCCGGCCGGCTCTGAGGCGGTCTTTTGCGGCCATTATAGCGGGGATGTCTCCCGGCTCTATCCTCTTCTCACTTACATCTATGAGGGTGCCGGCGAGTATCCTAATCATATTATACAGAAAACCATTGCCTTTTACAAGCATTGTCACCGAATCTCCACTATTTTCTATTTCAAAAGAATAAATAGTCCTTACAGTGGTTGAAACATTTGTACAGTCGGCACAAAAGGAGGCGAAATCATGCTCTCCCACGAAATATCTGGCGGCCTCCCGGACCCTTTCCAGGTCAAACGGCCTTCTGTAGTGGTACATCAGGTCTGCGGCAAAGGGGTTCTTTGACTCGCTGCAATGCATCCTGTAGATGTACTCCTTTCCCACACAGTCGAAACGTGCATGGAATCCCTCCGGGACGTCCTCACAGCTCAGGATAGATATGTCATCAGGCAGCTCGCCGTTGACTCCTCTCACGAAGCCGCGGCAGTTTATGCTGCTGCCGGTGTGGACATTGAAGCAGTAGTTATTGGCATGGACTCCCGTATCAGTACGGGAGCAGCCGATTATAGTAACAGGCTCATTGAGGACCTTTGATACGTGCTTTTCCAACACCTCCTGAACGGTGAGAGCGTTGTTCTGGCGCTGAAATCCGTGGTACTTAGTCCCCCTGTAAGCCGTCAAAACTTTCAGGTTCCTCATTTATCTCCTCCGTGGTGTATCTGTGAGCCGGAGCTCTGTGAGCTTTTTTCCTTCTGAAAATACCTCTGCGGCGCTTTTTCTCCGGCGGCTGCTGGGACTGCTCCGGGGAGCTGTCTGAAAGCTCAGGTACGTTTTTTCTGCGGCGCCTGCGCTCGAACCAGATGATAGCTCCGGTGAATGAAAGGCTGATGACAGTCAGGATCACTCCCTCATTGAAGCCCTCCGGTGAGTAGCGGAGCTTTATCCTGTGCTGACCGGCCTTTACTCTCACACCGGTCATGGCGCCGAACACCTTGAAGGTCTCGGCCTCCTCGCCGTCCACATAGACGCTCCAGCCTTTTTCATAGGGCATGGAGAGGAAGAGGACTCCGTCCTGTTTTGCAGTTATGCTGCCCTCGATGCGTGTATCATCGAATCGGGTGAGTTCGAGCTGTTCGTCTGCAAGAGCGTCATAGGCCTTCTGGAATGCGGACTTGTTCATTCCGTACACCATGAGCTTGAAGTTTCCGGAGCTCCTGCCGGACTTGGGCGATATCTCCACCTTGGAGGTGGTGCCGGTCCGGGAGTTGCCCATTGCGAAAACGATAGGGAAGCTCTCGATGAGCTTGCCGCTGTCAACGGTCTTTACCTCCGCAGAAGCGTCGTCGCTGCAAGTGACAGTAACGGAGTCGCAGGCACCTCCTGTGGAGCTCGCATATCCGTAGAGGACCATGCTGTCATCGCCTGCAAAGCTGTATACTGCACTGGAGATCCCGCTCTCGTCGGGCTCGATGCGGAAGGTGTAGTTTCCGTAGCCGTTCTTGGTCACGTCGATATTGTTGTATTTTACCAGCGTTACCGGCTGGGCAAGGAACACAGGGTCCTGTATGCCGGTAGCTGTTTTTATCATTTCGTTCTGGTATTCAAAGGGGTTGATACCGGCGGTATTGGCCATATCAAGGACTTCCTCGTTCATCATGAATCCCAGTGAAAGGGGATATTTCAGCTTATAGAGGGAGGAATGACCGCCGTTGGACTCTGCTGTCTCTTCAAGGTCTGCTGCGAACTCCTCACTGTTGAGGTCTCCGCCTCTTTTGATGAGATACTTTATGCCGAAGAGGGAGTTTACAACAGGTGTAGAGGTACGGTAGTAGTAGCGGTTTCCGGCCTCAGATGCGTAGAGTCCCAGTCTCTTGCAGAAGCTGGTAACTGAGACATTTGCGGCAGATGAGAACTGTGAAAGTCCGTTGTAGCCATAGAGTGCACTGTCGTTCAGTGTGTAGGTGCTGGTCATCTCAGTCCTGTAGAACAGGCTGTCCTCGGTATTGGAGATATGGCTCAGGAGCGACTGGACCTCTATATTCCGTGATGGGTACTCGCCGTAGCCGGTGTTGCTGACGGTCTTTACGCCAAGGTCAGCATTGCTTACGGACTCGCTGAAAACAGCCGCACCTATAGCTATGCAGATGAACGCTCTGCG
Organism: Ruminococcus flavefaciens; assembly: GCA_902762855.1. Classification (GTDB taxonomy): domain Bacteria; phylum Bacillota; class Clostridia; order Oscillospirales; family Ruminococcaceae; genus Ruminococcus; species Ruminococcus flavefaciens_V. The sequence goes on along the minus strand of CACWPR010000035.1, from coordinate 4,745 downwards.
GATGCCCTCTCTGCGGAATGGGAATACCTTAGCCGCAAGGAATACCAGCCAGAAGGCACCGCTTATTATCATGGAGTCCCTTACTGCGCCCTTTATGCTGAACTCGTCCCCCTTTGAGAGGTAGTTCATCCAGAAAACAGCGAAGGGTCCCATGAACATAAGTATGAGCTGATAGATCTTCACGCCGTTTTTCAGCATTATATCAAAGGCACGGAAGGCTGCCGCTGCCAGTATGAAGCTGAAAATGAAGGCAAAGCGGTAGGGTATCTGGTTGGTGAAATGGAAGCCGTGCCAGATGAAGTTGAGCTTGTTCATGTTGCAGCTCACAGCGATTATCCAGAGCATCGTCAGGGACGAGACCTTCTCACGTATCTTTATCCCACGTGAGAACAGGAATACTCCGAAGAGGAGCACAGCCAGCATACCGCAGGCGAAGTTCGGCAGACCGTCCACCTTTGTAGGCGGGGAGTAGGACAGGGTGTTAGCGAAGAGGTCCTGCCATTTTTCGTACCAGAGAGTCTCCTTGGGGAACTCATTCTTCACGCTGTAGGTTAGCTGGAGGCCGTAGTAGGCCGGCAGGAGGATGAAGCCTCCCATAGCGATAGCGAGCACAGAGGACCTGACTATGAGCCACAGGCTGTAAAGCCATTTTTTCACGCCTCTGAACTCGATGATGCCGGCTGCGGCGAACATGAATATGGTGAATATGCAGGTGAAATAGCCAACATAGTAGTTTGCGATGAGGGAAAGCGCCAGCGAAAAGGTGTAGGTCTTCCACTTGCCCTCTCTGCACATAGCCACGACTCCCAGCATTACCAGCGGGAAGAGGGCGATAGTATCGAACCACATGACGTTCCAGTAGTAGCCGAGAGTGTAGCTGCTCAGGGCATACATCACCGAGAATATGCACAGAGAGAAGTCGCTGCGCCTGTAGGTGTATTTGAGGAACATACTGAAGAACATACCTGCAAAGCCTATCTTTGCAAGGAGTATCAGGGTAAGTGCGTCACGGACATGGTCCTTGTCGAAGAAAACTGACAGCCAGTTCAGCGGACTTGCGGAATAGTAGGAGATAAGCGAAAGGAAGTTGCTGCCGAGGCCGTTTTCCCAGGAATAGAGGAAGGAGCCGCCGGTCAGGAGCTTCTCACGGACTACCCGGAAAAATGGGTAGTACTGGTGCCAGAGGTCTACTACCAGCATCTGCCGGGAGCCGTCACCGAAGGGATGTATGTTATGCCGGGCGAAGGCATATCCCATAATTGCTGCCGGGATGAAAAATGAAAGCAGCACGTAAAGAACGCCCTTTTCAAACATTATGTGGTAAAACTGACTTTTGCGGAAGCGGGTGTATCTGTTTTTCAGCACCTCTATCCGCTTTTTTCCGGGACCGCTGCGGTGTGCCCTATTTCTCTTCACAGGCATCTCTCCGACGGACCGGCTGTTGTGCTCGATGTTCATGTTATCCTCTCTTATTCTGTCTTATAAAATGTGCTGTTCCGGAACGTACAAAGACATTCTGAAACAGAGGCAGATATATCATATCCCGATAATTTTAAGTGTTATGACCCCGGCAAGGAAAAGCAGTGTAACTGCCAGGGCTATATAGTCTCTTGGGGCTGACTTTAGCTGTCTGAGGCGGGTCCTGCCCTCGCCGCCGTTGTAGCAGCGGCATTCCATAGCGGTAGCAAGCTCATCCGCACGTCTGAATGACGATATGAACAGCGGCACCAGTATGGAGATGAGGTTCCGGGCTCTTGTGGTAAAACTGCCGGAGTCTATCTCAGCACCCCTTGCCTTCTGAGCGGAGATTATCTTATCCGTCTCCTCGATGAGTGTAGGGATGAATCTCAGTGCTATGGACATCATCATCGCCAGCTCATGCACCGGGAACCGGAGCTTTTTCAGCGGCGAGAGGAGTCTCTCTATAGCGTCTGTCAGGGTGATAGGGGAGGTTGTGTAGGTCAGCACGGAAGTACCCATGATGAGGAGGACTATCCTCACTATCATGAAAACGCTGATGTTCACGCCCTCGGAGGTTATTTTCAGGAATTTCCAGTGCCAGAGCACCTCACCTGAGCTTACAAGGAACAGGTTTATCAGTGCAGTTATAACGAGGAAGGGCATCAGCGGCCTGATGCTTTTCAGGTACATTTTCAGCTTTATACCTGAGAGTACCAGCATCATAGCCGTGAAAACGGCCCCTACAGCCAGACAGGCCATTGAGTCGCCTGTGAACAGCATTACGATATAGATAATGGTAATGACTATCTTGAACCTTGGGTCAAGGCGGTGTATGACACTGTTTCCGGGGAAGTACTGTCCAATGGTGATGTCTTTCAGCAAATCATTCACCCTTCCTTTCCCGGAGCTCTCTGAGAATCAGGTCTCTTGCATATCCGACGGTGTATACTTCCTTGCCGAAGTCCAGTCCACGGCGGCGGAGCTCCATGAAAACTCTCGTTATCTGCGGAACGTCAAGGCCTATCTCAGCTATCTCCTCAGCTCTTGAAAAGACCCTCTCAGTCTCGTCGAAGCAGAAGAGCTTTCCCTTGTTCATAACAAGTATCCTGTCAGCGAAGGAAGCGATGTCCTCCATGCTGTGGGAGACTATCAGTGTAGTGTTCCCGGTTCGCTTGTGGTAGGCCTTTATGTGACTCAGTATGAGGTCACGGCCTGCGGGGTCAAGACCGGCGGTAGGCTCGTCCAGAATGAGAACCTTCGGCTCCATTGCCATGACTCCGGCAATGGCCACACGGCGTTTCTGACCGCCTGACAGCTCGAAGGGCGAGCGCTCCATAAGCTCCTCAGAGAGGCCTATGTCCGCAGCGGTAGCAAGTACCCTCCGCTTTATCTCATCCTCGTCCAGTCCCATATTCTTAGGGCCGAAGGCGATGTCCTTATAGACGGTCTCCTCGAATATCTGGTACTCCGGGTACTGGAACACCAGTCCCACCTGGAACCTGACGTCTCTTATTTTGTTTTTGTTCTCCCAGATGTCCTTCCCGTCCAGAAGTATCTGTCCGGAGGTAGGCCTGAGCAGTCCGTTGAAGTGCTGTATAAGCGTGGACTTTCCTGAGCCGGTGTGGCCCATTACGCCGATGAGCTCGCCCTGTTCTATTTTCAGGCTCACATGGTCAACGGCTGTCTTTTCAAAGGGAGTGTCCGGACTGTAGGTGTAGGTCAGGTCCCTGGTCTCAAGTATGGCCAATTCTATTGCTCCTTATCGGTATAGTTGCTTTGTGCAGGGAGGTTAACGGGCAATCTGCCGAACAGCCTCATCAGTGCCTCCACGCACTCCTCCTCGGAGATAGTTTCCGGGGAGATGCTGAACCCTGCCTGTTCAAGCTCCCAGGCAAGCTCAGTGACCTGGGGGACGTCCAGTCCTATGGACTTGAGAGTCTCCACCTGAGAAAAGACCTTTTCAGGCTTTCCGTCCAGGACGACTCTGCCCTTGTCCATGACAACGACTCTGCCGCATTGAGCGGCCTCCTCCATATAGTGGGTGATGAGGACGATAGTCATGCCCTTTTCCCGGTTCATCTTCTGAACTGTAGCCAGGACTTCCTTCCGGCCCTGGGGGTCCAGCATGGCAGTGGGCTCATCGAGTATCATGCACTCCGGCTCCATAGCGATGACTCCGGCAATGGCGACACGCTGTTTTTGTCCGCCGGAGAGCTGACTTGGGGAGTGGAGGCGGTATTCGTACATATTCACGGCTCTCAGAGCGTCGTCAACTCTTTTCCGCATCTCCTCGTAGGGGACTCCCAGGTTTTCCAGGGCGAAAGCCACATCCTCCTCCACAATGGAGGAGACTATCTGGTTATCCGGGTTCTGGAACACCATTCCGGCGCTCTGCCTCAGCTCAAACAGCCGTGACTCGTCGGCAGTATCTATGCCGTTTACGGTGACCTTTCCGGAGGTGGGGAGGAGTATTGCATTGAGGTGCTTTGCGAGGGTGGACTTTCCGGAGCCGTTATGTCCAAGAACAGCCACTGATTCGCCTTTTTTAATGTCGAGGTCAATGCCCTTCAGTACCTCTGCCGGCTGGGAATCCTCGTCCTCGGCGGGGTAGGTGAAGTGCAGGTCTCGTATTTCTATGATATTATCCATTCGTTCTCCTGTGGCGGCAATTCCGCAATATAAGTGATGCAGGCATTTTCCATGACACCCTCATCCATTCGCTTTGCCATGGCTCTTATGGAGCTGATGAAGAGGTAGCCGAAGAAGATGAGCACTATCAGCAGAAGCAGCTCGGCCTTATCCTTTCCGGTGAAGCGCCGCCGTCCGCAGACGGGGCACTTCCTGCTGTCAGCGCTCATCTCGGCGCCGCATCCCGGACATTTTATGGTGTTTGCCATCAGCTTTCTCTGAGGAATTTTATCTCGTCGGGAGTAGATACAACGACCTTGCCGCCCTTGTCAAGCAGCGGAGTGAGTCCGCCGCCGGGACTTGCAGCATGGTAAAGGTAGTTGACGCCGGTGGCGGTATCTACCCATATCTCGGTGATATGCATTTTTCCCTGTGAGTAAGCCTTTACGAATCTGTCATCCTTTGCCATAGTAACAACTCCTTCTGAAATGTATTTTTATGCCTTCAGGCATAATTGCTGTTCATAAACGGACCGCCCGGGGCGGCCCTTGCTGTTTTCACTTCTCCCAGATAGCCGTAGAGCCGCAGGGAAGGGTCATTCCGGTAGAGCGTACCGGCAGGCCTATCTCGTCGAAGGAGATGCTGCCGCCCTTGCC
>CACWPR010000034.1 GCA_902762855.1 Ruminococcus flavefaciens | reverse complement strand
ACTTGCCTCTCTAATAAAAAATACTGGACTTGATACTCATGCTCTGAATGCCCTTCATCAAGATGGCATTAAGATGATTGAAGAATATATCAGTAAATTAAAGCTCAGCGGTGAGTATGATAAACTTACAGCAGAAGTGAAAAAATTGAATTTATCATGGAAGATATTCGATGCATTCGGCAAAGCTGTTAATGAGGATAAAGAATACATATACTACACTTCTTCAGACGAGGATATTGATAGAAAATTCCGCATTGCAGAGAAAATACTTGGAAGTTTTGGGCTTGGTGCGGCATATGGTGTACCTCACTATAATCCCGATAATCCCTCTGAATATATGATTCATGTCATACTGTTTGCAGCAGACAAGGATTGTGTTGATAAACTTCATCTCTATGCCAAAGATAAGTTTAATGAACTAAGTGACAATTACAGATTACACTTTGCACGAATGAACTCTGATAAGTACAGAAAACAATATGATGCTATTATATCAAACGGAAATGAAGTCAGCGCACACAGTTTTCATTTGCCAGAACAGATTCGTCCGATTATTGATCCCAAGGGTGAGAAATACTATAATCATTTCTTCGTTAATGAAGAATTGGGTTATGCTAAGATATTCCTTGATTCATGGGAAAAAGCAGTGATAGATGAAGAATCAAAGCGCTCTGATTTTATATGTTGGATTCGCAATCCATCAACGCCCAAGGGATGGGGGTTATGCCTTAAAAGATTGGAAAATGGTATTGTAAAAGGTTTCTACCCTGACTTCCTTGTTATACGAAACGTTGATGGAATAGGTTATGTAATTGATATTCTCGAACCACATCGCCCTGATTTGACTGACAATCTTTCTAAAGCAAAGGCTCTTGCAGATTATGTGCAAAAACAACCAAGTGCGCCAATTGGCAGAATACAACTGATTCGTGAAGGAAAAGATAATATTACTGGCAAGAAGCGAATGAAAAGACTTGATCTTGCCAAGAGTGCAGTCAGAACAAAAATTATGCAGATACAAACCACTCAGGAACTCGATAACTTGTTCATTGATGGCAGTTTGATAGATTAATGCTTTTACTTATTGTGGTAAAAACAAAAAGCATCAATGAAAGTGGGTGAAAACATTGAAAAGAATTCGAGCTTTAATTGAAAAAGATACTTTGCGATATATAATTGAAGGTAAGAAGGTTTCCAATGAATATATAATTGCAAATAGTAAATGCCGATTAGACCAATTAGAGAGATGGCTTGATGTATCAGTCGATGTATTTCCAACTATTACCCAAGCAAAGCGTCTTAGTTCATGTTTACATATTCCTTTTGCAGCATTGTATATGAACAAGGAGGATATTAAAATAAAAGAAATTCCTCGCACTTGTAATAGAAGAACCCTTCAAGATTCAAATGAAACAGATAGTAGCCTTGTAAACATCGTACTAACAGATATTATAAATGAGAGAGACTTTTTGGTTGATGCCAGAAAAGATCTCGGGATTGCTTTCACTCCGTTCAATGCTGATGTACCAACATCTAATGATTCAATTGAGTGGGCAAATGAAATACGACGATTCTTTGAATTAGATATGAATGTACAGTACGGTTGTAGTAATACAAGTGAATTCTTCTTATATCTACGTAATCAAATAGAAAAGAAAGGAATCTTTGTGCATTGCTTCAAGGGAGTTGATATAGAAACTATTCGTGGAGTAGCTATTTACGATCAAACAATGCCAATGATAGGAATCAACATCAAAGACAGACAACCAGCTAAATCCTTTTCTATTATACATGAGGTGGTTCACTTGTATAAGCGGCAATCATCATTATGTAATGATATGTGCGATAGTTTCTCAGCAGAACAGGAAGAAGTGTTTTGCAATGCAGTGGCAGGTGAATTACTTGTTCCGACCAATGAACTTAATAGTTTTTTACCATCATTTCCTCAGATTGATGATGAAATGGAACCAATATCATTTCTCGCAAATAGATTCTCTGTAAGCAAAGATGTCATCATAAGAAGATTACTTGATACAGGAAAAATCAATCGGGAGAAGTATATTAGTTTTTGTGAAATACTAAAGGCAAAACGTGATGGAAGGAAAGGTGATGAAGAAAAAATACAAAACACAAGAAAGCCAAGAAAAAACAAACGAAATATGAGCAAAATAATTATTGGTAGAACAAGTTCTGCTATTTGCCGTGTTTTATATGAGGGATATTGCGAAAACATTTTTGACGCTATGGATATTTCAAACTACCTCGATTTAAGCATTGATCAGGTTGACATTTGTTTGAAAGAGGTGGCAAAATGGGACAATTAATGTTAATTGCTGAATACATTATTGATACCTGTTCAATTCTTTCTCAGAAGTCCGATCAATCTTTCAAGAGAAAAGTGTATAAAACAGGATGGCAATATATTGATGAGTGTATTGCAAACGGTAGGATAGTAACTTGCTCAGAAATACAAGAAGAAATCAAAGATGATGAAATAAGGAAATGGCTAACTGATAGTCAATGCGAAATAATAGAAATAGACGATGAAATACAGGAAAACGTGAAAAGAGTTGTTCAAGAAAACCCTAAAATGATCGTATTTAATAACAGTGGCAACAACACTTCTTCTGGAGACGCTTTCCTTATAGCTACAGCCATAACTCATAATCTCTCAATCATAACCGAAGAAAACAAAGATAAACCAAACAAAATTCCGCAAATATGCAAAAAATATAATATATCAACTTTCAGTTTAATTGATTTTTGGGAGAAAGAAGGGCTTTCCTTCTAAAAGATATTCATATGCCCTACACGGGCAGTGGCACTCCGTGCAGGCAGCTGCGCTGAGCTATGCCACCGTTCCTCCCTTGCGGTCGTCACAGTGTCAGCCCTAACGGGCGTTCCATTATTGGGAGTATTCTCTTTATAGCATTTTTTCTAATAATCTCACGACTATATATAATCTATTTTAATTTATATATTATACATTACTATATATTCTTATTAACCTATATAAGATCAATAATATATATTACTCTTTCATTAAAATCTGATGGCGAAATGGCGAAAACGAATCCCTATGAGAAATTGATCTCATAGGGATTTTTTTCCTATAAGCCACCGAATCAAGCCTACTTTTCAAATATGTATTATAGTTATGATAAGGTGCTTCCTGCCTTGTCATAATAATACTTATTTGGAGGTAAATTGAAATGGAAGAAAATACAAGAGTCTGCGATATATGCGGCACTGAACTTGCAGAAGGTGAAGGCACATTGGTAGGAGATCAACTTCTTTGTGAAGACTGCGTTGACGAACATTGTACAACCTGTGACCACTGCGGCGAAACGATCTGGGCAAATGAAGCAGTGCAAGACGACGATACCACTCTTTGTGAAACCTGCTTCAATGATTACTATCACCGCTGTGAGTGCTGCAACAGAATTATCCACGACAACAACATCAACTGGCGAGGCGATTATCCTTATTGCAACAGCTGCTATGATGATTTCAATGACGAGATAGAAGAGTGCAGCTACAAACCTGAGCCTGTTTTCTATGGTGACGGTAAGCGGTATCTTGGAGTAGAGCTTGAAGTGGACTGCGGCGGCAAGGACGATGAGAATGCAAGCACCCTTAAAGAAATTGGGAATGCTCGTCATGAGCATATTTACATCAAGAGTGACGGCAGTATTGATGACGGATTTGAGATCGTAAGTCACCCTATGACACTTGACTACCACATGAATGAAATGGACTGGGAGGCTGTACTTCACAAGGCTATCAACATGGCTTACCGTTCACATCAAACAAGCACCTGCGGTCTGCATATCCATGTCAACAGAAATGCTTTCGGTGACAATCAGGCGGAGCAGGAAGAAGTCATCGGGAAAATCCTGTTCCTGATAGAAAAGCACTGGAACGAGGTCTTCTGCTTCTCCAGAAGAAGTCAGTATAACATGAACCGCTGGTCTGCCAGATATGGTTACGAAAAGACAGGTCAGGAAATCTTGAAGAAAGCCAAGTGCAGTGACCACGGCAGATACAGTGCCGTTAATCTCTGCAATTACAGCACCATTGAGTTCAGACTTTTCAGAGGCACACTAAAGTATAACACATTTATAGCCACATTGCAGTTTGTTGATACGATCTGTGATGTGGCTATTTCTATGTCCCAAAGTGAATTGGAAGACCTTTCATGGTCCGAATTGGTGAAGAGGATAGAATATCCTGAGCTGATCCAATATCTGAAAGAACGTCGGCTGTACATCAATGAAGAAGTAACTGTTGAGGAGGATATGTGATATGAACAAGGCTGAGTATTACAAGAAGGCTTATCCCGTAGGCACAAGAATCCGTCTGCTGCATATGGAAGATCCTTACTCACCGATACCTGACGGAATGACAGGATCAGTTACTCACGTTGACGATATGGGAACGCTGCACATGAAGTGGGACAATGGCAGAAGCCTCGGTATCTGTCCTGATGTGGATAGCTTCGTGGTTATCAGAAAGGAGACTGAGTAAAATGTGTGCAATATTTGGATTTCTTGACTATGGCAAAAAAATCTCAGCAAACACGCTGAAAAAGCTCATAAGAGCATTGTCTGTTGTAGCAGAAAGTAGAGGCACTGACGCAACCGGTATCAGCTATGTGAACAATGGGGACATCGTTACATTCAAGAAAGCAAAGCCAGCCCACAAGGTCAAGCTCTATTTCCCGAAAGAGACAACAGCGGTCATCGGTCATACACGCTTTACAACACAAGGCAGTGAGAAACACAACTATAACAATCATCCTTTTGAGGGCAGCACAGACACACACAACTTTGCCCTTGCCCATAACGGCGTGCTGTATAATGACAGTGAGCTTCGCCGGGAAAAGGCTCTGCCTGATACTCAGATAGAGACAGACACCTACATAGCCGTTCAGCTTCTTGAAAAGGAAAATGCAGTCGATAGCAACAGCATCAAATCTATGGCGGAGGCGGTTTGTGGCAGCTTTGTTTTTACGATACTTCGGGACGATAACACGCTATTTCTTGTCAAGGGAGATAACCCGATCACGCTGCTGCATTTCCATGAGCTTGGCTTATATATCTATGCGTCCACAACTGCTATTCTCAATGCCGCTCTGAAAGCTGTAAAGCTTGCTGGAAGATGTGAGGAAGTGCCTGTCAATGACGGTAACATTGTTCGCATCGGCAGCAACGGCAAACTTTCTGTCAGCACCTTTGAAGAACAGATGCAGCAGTTTGACTGGCGCTATTTGTACCGCTTATACGGCTATAATTATGACGACAAGGACGAGGATTACACCAACGATCTTCTCATGATCTGCGGCTGCTACGGCGTGGACAGAGAGGACGTTGAACTGCTGTTGGAGCTTGGCTATACAACTGATGAAATTGAAGAAATGCTGCTGGATTCTGACCTGTTCGAGCAGACCATGAACGAGGTAAAAGCGCTGTATCAGCGTTAACGTTAGGAAAGATAAAGTATACAACTTAATGTAAGAAAAGGTGAACTAAGATGATGGAAAATAAAGAAAAGGTAAAGGTAGTAGCATATGTAAGATACAGCAGTCATGCAAAAGACAAAGGAAACAGCGTTGCGGCACAGACAGCCTGTATCTTAGAGTATGCAAACTTCCACAACACGGAAGCAGAATTCGCACAGTTTTCAAAACTCTGAGAATACTTCTACATAATAAATAACGCAAGGGGGAATGCCGCATAAAGAGACCCTTTGTAATTCGTCCACCGCCTTGATTTGTTATATAGGAAACAAAAGCAACAGATATAACAAATCAAGGAAAGGTGAACGAAAATGATGGAAAATAAAGGAAAGATACCGGTTGAGGTTTATGTAAGATACAGCAGCCATGCACAGGATGACGGAAACAGCGTTGCTGCACAGACATCTTGTGCCGCCGAGTATGCCGAATCTCACAACATGGAAGTTGAACACTGGTACATTGACATGGCAAAGACAGGTCGCAACACCAAGCGTCCTGAATACCAGAGAATGAAACAGGATATCGAGAATGGGAATGTTAAGGGAAAGACCATATTAGTTAGAGCAATTGACAGACTGCATCGAAACGCAAAGAATCAGCTGGTAGATGCAGAATGGTGTAGAAAGCTCGGTGTTCGTATCATTGGTATTACAGACGGAATCGACACTGATGCTCCTAATTTGCCTTATGCCTACTGCGAGCAGATCGGCAAGGAAGTTCGGGATATTTCGGACGAGATACCGTTTGAGATTCCTGAGTCGTGGGAGTGGTGTAGACTTTCTGATATAACTATCAAAGAGATTAAGCGAGGAAAATCACCTGTTTATGCTGATAGTGGCTCTGTCCTTGTATTCGCCCAGAAATGTAATGTAAAAACAGGCGGAATCAATATCACGCTTGCAAAGTATCTTGCAGATAGTGCTATCAACAAATATCCGCAAGAGGAATATATGCAGAATAGTGATATTATTGTTAATTCTACGGGTACAGGAACGCTTGGAAGAATAGGTGTGTATTCTGATAAGGATAACCCTGATAATATGCCGTTAGTCCCTGATTCTCATGTTACCATAGTAACATAGTGCTGAGACTCATCAATATCATATCCAAGTCCGGGGCAGCCGCCGTTGAATAAACACTTGTAGGCGTTCTCCTTCATCCCCTTCATGCTTTCTCTTGCTAAATTGGCTGAATAGAATTCATTGATAGATTCGAGAAGTCCTTCCAGAAGTATAGACTCAGGACTGCTGTCGAGTCTCTCCAGTACACTGCACAGCTTTACTCCGTTCTTGCGGAGTTTTTGCTTATAAAGGCTTGAATCATAGCGGTTTCTTGCAAAGCGGTCGAGCTTATGCACAAGCACGATGTCGAACTCTCTCTTGTTGGAATCTGCTATCATCTGCTGAAACTGCGGACGCTTATCCGTGGTCGCACTATAAGCCTCATCAACATATCTTCCTACGATCTTCCAGCCGTTGTCTGCACAGAACTTCTTCATTGCCCTGAGCTGCGCTGAGATTGATTCCTCTCTCTGCATACTTGTTGAGTACCTTGCATAACAGGCTACTCTTAGCGGTTTGTTATCCATTGTCTGCATTCCTTTCGCATTTTTGGACCGGTCATCATTATTTTATCAGCATGGTGTATGGAATGCAATTACTTTTGAAGAAGATTTGCGAAACTAACAAAGGTGCTTTTTTCTGATTCTGGAAAACCTACGAGAAGTACAATGAGGATTCTTTTGCAAATATATTGCGTTTATGGGGCTGATGTGATACGATCTCTCTTGCTTCCCTAAAATTAACCATTGACATTTTAGCTAAAATATGCTATACTAATATTAGCGAAAAGTGTTTGGAGGTGTTATTATGATCACTGTAACCGCTACTGATATTCAGAATAATTTTGGTCATTATCTGCAAGCTGTTCAGCAGGGTGACGAGATCATCATTCTCAAGAACGGAAAGGAAGTTGCCAGACTCGTTTCCCGTGAATCAAGTGTTTCTTTCCTTACTGATTCGCTTACAGGCGTTCTTAAAAATGATTATGATGATAAAGCAATTCGTGCAGAAAGGATAGAAGCACATGAAAATCTTGGTTGATACCAATGTGATTCTTGATGTGCTTTGCAACCGTCCTGAGTTTGTCGAAGCATCATCAAAAGTATGGAAGTATTGCGAAGTCGATCAGATCGAGGGGTACATTTCCGCATTATCTGTTCCGAACATCGTATATATTCTCCGCAAGGAACTGACTCCACAGAAAACGGAACAGCTCATTCAGCAGATCATGATGATCTTTAAGATTGTTGACCTGAGATCGTCTGACCTGAAAGCTGCTGCCGAAATGTTTACTTCTGATTATGAAGATGCCTTACAGATGTGTCAGGCAAACAGAATAGGTGCAGACTATATCATTACAAGAAATATCCGTGATTTCAAAGACAGTAAGGTACCTGCATTGAAACCGTCAGAATTGCTTGAAAGGATTTGAATCTGCATTAAAAATAAGAAAGCTGTACAACCAGCTTGTTTTCACATCAGAATAATCTCTTGAATATTTGAAGTTCCAGAGGAGGCTGTTTGTATGAATGAAAATCAATTCAATTCTCTCTTGACGCTTATAGTGCCGCAAATCATAGATATAATAACGGAGAACAGCAATATTTCTGACATAGATGCAATTGACAGGTTTTACAATTCACGGCTTTACAGTGAATTATCAGATGAAAAGTCTAAGTTATGGCACTACAGTCCTTTGCTGCTCTACACTATGTATCAGGATGAACTGCTGACTGGAAGCTATGACTATCCGGAGAAGGCTTAAAAATGAGCAGAGAAAGTGAATTCCTGATATACTGCATGGAGCGATACCGTTATTATAAGAATCTTTCAGGGAAAGAAGTCGCAGAACTATTTAAAAAAAGCGGAGTAAATAAATACATTGTTGAATGTTTCGGCGCACTTCATACAGTAGGAGAAGAATACCTGATGAACGACATTGACGAGTATATTGCCAAGTCAAAGGGAGAAGGATAAGAATCGAATGGTGGAGAAAGTGAAATTGGATCGAAAATGTGTAATGCTTTCTCCTGCCCTAAGTATGTTTTAGTCCTCAAAAATTATTCGGGGATTCGGGCGGACAAATAGAATACCTTTTTGACTGATGAGAGCAGTCAAGCACCCAAAAACAACGTAAATTCGCCATGCCCGAATTTTGAAATATTCAAAGTACGCAGAATCAAGGAGACACGCATCGCCTCCACCAATCAAAAATGCGTAACCGGAAAAGTTACAAAAATCCCTAAATACCATGTAATAACGGTATTTAGGGATTTTGTTTTATCTTGGTGCCCTGAAAAAGTTTGCGGGTTCAACGTGCAAATGAACGTGACCTACCTTGAATGATACCTATTGCATCGCAGTTTCTTGCTCTTACCACCTGGAACATATGAAAGTACAATTTTCCTTTATATGACAGAATATACTTTTAAAGAAATAATGCCTTCCGCAAAAGTGCATTTCATCACACTATAATGTCATTTCGTCAGAAAATGAACAGAGCTGAGAACTATGCTGTATAATAGAAACATGGGAAGCTGCGGCAGCCCTGTCTGCAAAACATCATAAGGCTGTCACAAAACATACACAGTGGGTACAAAACGGTTAAATTAAGCTCTATCTGTTGACTTTACAGCCAAAATGTGATAGTATAATATACAAGAAAAAGCACCGCTTTTTCCCGCTCTGGGGGACAGAGCTGACGATATAGGAATTATAACTGTATGACCTGTTCATACACAAGGAGGTAATCATATGTTTGGAAAAAAGAAAAATTCTCCCGCTGAAGACTTTTCTCTCGATTTTGAAAACTCAGTTTCAGGAGTTGAAAAAATAACCAGGAAGAGAGGTAAAAAAATCGCTATAATCAGCGGAGCAACTGCTGCTGTGTTCGTTGGCGGAGGTATCGCCGCTTACAACCTTTCACCTTTCGTTAAAAATCAGGTAAGGCTCCGTGTGATGAAGCCTGAGAACTATTATGCATGGGTAAATGAGGAAAATGCCAAAAGCCTTTCAAAGCGCATCAGTGAGAGCTATGACAAGGGCCTCACACGTATGGAAGAGGGTCAGCATTCATCTATCAGGCTGGAATATGAGCCTACTGAGGAAGCAAAGCAGCGCTTTCTGGACGAAATGGAGCTCTCTGATGACTACGACCTCACCGATGACGAACGTCAGATACGTGACTGCCTGCTGAATACAGATAAGCTCGGCCTCAACCTTGACAGTCGTGCAAAGCTGGGAGATATGATGTTCACCATCGCCGCCAACAGGAATGACGACCAGCTCGTAAGCCTTGACATCCTTATGGATAACGGTTCCGGCGACTACTTTGCAAGAGTTCCTGAGCTCACAGAACAGTGGCTGGGTATCTCCATGAACGAATTGATAGGCAGTGACAATGAGGATATCCAGAAGTTCAGAAACACTTACCAGGACGTTCTCAGCAATCCCAGAGAGTACCTCTCACCTGAGGAACTTGAAGAAGAAATAACCAGGTATGTTGATGTCTGGAACGACACAGTTGAAAAAGTCCGCCTTGAAAAGAGCGAGGAGGTCACCATTGGTGACATTGAGGTAAAATACACAGTCGCTACAGTCAAGATAGACCAGGATCTCGCCTACGACATAAGTGAAAATTTCATTGACTCCGCAAAGGATGACGACATTCTCCGTGGATTGTTCGTTGAAAAGCTGGACCTCGTCAGCGATGATGAGTATGATGAGTTCCTGGAAGAAATGCGTCCTGACAGAGATGACGACTACGAAAGTGATGAATCTATCTCCTTCAAGACATACATCGACCCCAAGGGAGTTATCAGAGGCTTTGAAGTCCGTGAGGATGCTGACAACAAGTTCATCGCAATAATTGGCAAGGACGGCGACACCGTATGCGGTGAGATGAGCCTTACAGACGGCGGTGAGAAAGAATTTGAGGTCAACCTCTATGCCGAAGAGACAGGTAAGGAAGAGTACAGCGGAAACATCGACCTGATAAGCTATTCGAGCCACTACGACCTTGATGCAGATGAAATGACCCCGACTTCCGAAAAGTACACCCTTGAATTTGAGGACTTCAAGATAACAAACGAGGAGCGCAAGTATTTCGATGCTGATGTAACTATAATCACTCCCGACCTTGACCCAATCGAACTTGAATTCGACGGTGACGATGATTCACAGTCCGTTTCCTACGAGATAGTCGTTGACGACGTTGACTACGGCAAAGCTACTCTGACGTGGTCCACTGAGGACGGCGCAGATGTACCTGTACCTGACAAAAACGACTGCTTCATGATAGATGAAGATTCCATTCATTCAGCAGACTACAAGACATACGTTGACCGTGACCACATGAAGAATTTTATAAAGGAACTTCTCATCAAGCTGGATATTGATGCAAGCTCCGCTGAAGACTATGCTGAAGAGGCTGTGACAGAGATATACGACGAGGACCTTATCGACGACATTTATGACGATTTCGACGATGACGACTTCGAGGACGACTGGGACGATGACTTGGACGACGATGACTGGGACGACGATAACGACATCGACTGGGAAAATGACCATGTTTTCCAGTACGGTACTCTTGACGACGACGACTCCATCCACATCTCATAAAAAACAGACCGCACGAAATGTGCGGTCTCTTTTTATATATTTCGGAATCTTCAAAAAAAACCATACATCAGCTGCCTAAGCTGATGTATGGTGATATGTACTATTCTATGACAATGCCCCATCCAGAGCTGATCTTGCGGTATAACCGCATTTTCTCTTTTTTCTTCTGTCCTCTGAAAACTGAGAATACTGCGAGGGCAACAAGAAGTGTAAGAACTGTACCAATTACGATACCAACTGCTCCGCCAATAACGAGAAGTGAAAAAGCCCAGATTATGATAGCTGCTACAAGGATGATAGGGAGACAGAACGAAGTGAATGTTCTGTTCTTCACCTTGATATAGTGCTGAATATCCTTGATGCTGAAGCTCTCATAATTACGAGCGATGAAGTTGTCAGGCTGTGCCCACTTACAGAACTGAGCCAGGTTCTCGAACTTGGCAGTATAGTCCTGATAGTCATGGAATTTCTCATTGAAACGAGCCACTCTGTAGCTTACAACAACGGAATTAGAGGCATTCTCAGCATCCATAACATGGATGATAGTACCAGCCTCAGCCTGTCCCTTCATTGATCTGGTAACAAGAAATTTTCTGTCTATCGCTTCGTCAATATTTAGCAAATAAGTCATAACTATCCCTTCCTTGACATGTAATAATTAAACAGTGCTTTTTAATCATAAAATATACAAGTCATAAATGAAATCACGAAAAACATTATAGTCTTATCAAAATTATTATATCACACCCGATGCGGAAATGCAAGAAAAAAACGGGAATTCTGTGATAAAAAATACAATTTCGCTATAATCATGCAATTATCAGGCAAAAATGGGCAGTGATTTGAGTAAAATGCCCAGTGCTCTGACAATTAACCGGAACTCTGTGCCGCCGGAACTGCGGCAGCACAAGTCCGATCATCCGATCATTCCATTTTCTTCTTGAAGTTAAAGTTAGCCTTTGCCACTTTTTTCCTATCCTTTGCCTGCTTGAGCATATCCTCCTTGGACATTCCCTCAGCTGCTTCTCCGCCTTCTGCGTCATCATCATCGAGGAAATTATTGAGTCTCTTCTTAAAAGCGTTGCCGCTGGACTTGGAGGAGAGCATCAGGCTGCTCTGCTGATAGTTTCCGCCGGCTGGTGCGATACCGCCGTGCACGGAATGACTTGTATGGTAGCCGCCCTGAGTATAGGGAGCTGCGTTCATGTTCTGCTGATAGAGAGAATTGTGAGTTCCGCCGCCCATATAAGGACCGGGCTGAGGGAATCCACCCTGCTGAGGATAGCCCTGCTGTGGGAATCCCTGCTGAGGATAACCCTGCTGCTGCGGGAATCCACCCCGCTGAGGATAACCCTGCTGCTGCGGGAATCCGCCCTGCTGCTGAGGATAACCCTGCTGCTGCGGGAACCCACCCTGCTGCTGAGGATAACCCTGCTGCTGAGCTGCATAGAGTCCGGGGAAACCGCTTGCGCCTCTCTGCTGAGCTTCTTCAGGCTGCTCATAGAGGAAGTTGAGGTTTTCGCCCTGCTGGTTCTGAGCTGCTGCTCCGCCATTGTTTTCAGCATAGAATGGGTTAGATGAGTCTACATCGAATCCTGCTGCAAAATCAGCAGGAGCACCAAGTGCAGGTGCAGGTGACTCTGCATCGTCGTAACCGCTGAGAAAATCAGGAGCGGCAGATGCAGGAACAAGACTTGCGGCAGAAACTGCCTCCTCAGGAGAGAGGATGACCTGACAACTGCTGTTGTCAACACTGGAATTTACCAGCATTGCAAGAACATCGTCCTCAGGCTGGAAGAAGCTGAAATCGTCCAGTGAAATGAGGATGAGCTGCTTTGCCTTCACATTCTTAGCTGTGATAACTGACATTACAGCGATCTTCTCAGCAGGAAGAGTCTCTACAGTACCTTCGTCGATGGAGATGCTGGTGATACCAGAGAAGATATCGCCGGAATCAGCAACAATAAGGCAGAGACAAGCGTCCTCTGTCACGAGCTCCGGCCGCTGCTGCTTAACTGTAGCAGCGAAATTCTTTGCAGTATTATAGAAAGAACTTATTTCCATATGAAACACCACTTTTCTTATATATTGAACGCAGTAAACTGCGTCACGCACAATGAATTATCAGGTCACACGCTTTCTGAGGAGCTCCTCCTTTCGGAGTGCGGCCTGTCTCTTGTTCTCCTCCACCTGTGCCTTTAGGTCGCCTATCTTCTCATTGAGAAGGTCCTCATTGTAGACGCAGGAAAGGGAGATGTCGTCCTCTGTGCCGTAGTGTGATCTCTTTGTAAGGTTGTTTATTATGACCTTCTTAAAGCTCTCCAGGTTCACAAGCTGACTTGTGATAATGGAGTGGTAATCAAGGAAATCATACTCGCTGCCGAAGGATGTATACAGGCCGTCTGTTGAGCCGTACATAGCGATCAGGCGCTTGTTCGGGGCATAGAAGCTGCTGAACATCGAGGCTGCGTTCGAGTTGCACATAGAGGCTGTGACATTTGCAGGTGCGGACTCGTTGTATTCCATAGGCATAACCGCCTTGCAGTCCTCAAAAATGGCCACAAGACTTCCGTCGCCTATTTGGAGTCCGAATGTATAGTTGTCGCCTGAAACTGCGGCAACGAGGGTAGTTCCGTAATAGGACTCCGGGGGGATAGCCTCGAACTCCTCATCTGTGAACTTTTCCTTTTCTTCGTCTCTTACCGGATTTTCGGAGAGGTGCTTTTCCACCTTGATATTCCAGTTAGAGATTATCTGCTTTTCGATATTCTTTATGATGAGCTTAGCATTTGTGGGGAGGTTCTTTTCGAGCTCCTCACGCTCTTCGTAGAATCTGTCTATAGCTTCGATAGTAGCTTCCACGGCGAATTTGGAACCAAGGTGGCTCCTGAAGTGCTTTTTACTGCCGTGTCCGTCGGCTACTACAGCGATGGCGTAACCTTCTCCGATCTTGTATGCGGAGCTGTCCTGGCAGACCAGACCGGTCTTTTCATGACTTGCGCCCATGACCGAATGGCTGAAACCGTTGAACATATCAACTCAGTCCTCCTTCCGATAAGATTTTTAGAGAATTACCAGCCTGTGTCGAAAGGAACGTCGCTGCCGTCTGTCTGACTTGATACGAGGTCCTGGATCTGCTGGCCGAGGAGCTTCTGCTTGGCTGCGAATACATCCTCTTCGCCGAGCTCGTGGCTGGTATCATCGGAGAGAGTCATACTCTTGCTTCCGATCTGTGAAGAAGTAACAGCGATGATCTTGATCATCTGAGCAAGCTGTCCGCCTGAGTAAGCATGAACAACAGTATCCTTTGATCCTGTGAATTCAGCGAGGATATTATCATTAGCCTCCTGTCCGATACCAAGAGCAGCTTTAAGTCCGAACTTGTACCAGCTATTTGCCTGGAGCTCTCTGAGGCCTTCCTTGTAGTCATCAGAAGGATAACCGTCTGTCATAAGGAAGATAACGGGAGCGAAGGACAGTGAAGGTGAATTGAGGAAACTGTTTCTGGACATTCTCTGGTTGAGCTCCTTGAAAGCTGCGCCCATGCTGGTAACGCCGCTGGCACGGAGCCTTGCCCACTCGAAGTCCTCGATAGCAATAGGAGTGGAGTACATCCATCTTACCTCTGTGGAGAAAGTGAGAACAGCCACTTTTACCTCTGTATCGGCCTCGCCGACTCTGCGTATCTCAGGGATGAGTTCTTCCATAACAGTGTTGAGCTCGCCCATTTTCTTGCCCTTCATACTTCCTGATGTGTCGATGAGGAAGAAGATAACAAGGCTCTTTCTGGAAACGCCTGTAGCGCTGAGGGGATCGTCGTCAAAATCAAGCATATCGTCGGACTGTGCGGAAGTATCCGCAGTCTCTGCCGGCTCAAACCCGTCAAGTGCTGATGCAGCCTGAGTCTCATTAACCTCCGGCTCTGTCATATTTTCATTGCTCATAATCTACATACATCCTTTCAGTTTTGCTGCTGTATAGAGGGACAGCGGCTTAAATCTGTGCCTTTATTTCGCCGAAATCGATCTCGAGGCCCTGCCATACAGGGAAGCCTTTTCCGGGAGCGATATCGTAGAATACTCCGTCAGGCATTTTAGCCTTCCATTTTCTGTCAGAACAATTCTTTATGCCGAGTACTCCGGGCTTGAGCTTATTTTCAACAAGCTCACCGGCAACAGTTGAGAAGTCGTCGGATTCCGGGCTGATCTCGCAGGTATAGAACTTGCATCCGAGATACAGTGGCATACGGTTGGGTCTGTTGCTGAATCCCAGCGTTGCGAACTCCATGCCGCACTTGGGGCACTTGAAGGTCTTTTCGTTGGGCTGAACGAACATTGAGCTGAAATTCGTTCTGCCGCATCCGCACTGGATTATCTCCGAGCGCAGGCGGATGAAGAGCTTCTGCCATTCGTTCTCTATGATACGCTTTGTAGGCTCGCTGATACCTGTGGTAAAGGAGCGGATGAAAGCGTCCTTGATGTAATCGGGATAGATACGCCAGAACTTGATGACGTTATCGTGGATGCCTCTTACAGGGCGGTTGGAGCTGTCATTCGGGTCATATACGAATACTGCGTTCTGACCGTAATGCTTGAGCTCTGATGACTCTGTCAGGCAGACATCTCTCACTACCTTTTCGCCCTCCATAGGATCTCCCCTGAAGAGGAGCTTGAAGAGAACGACTGCAAGGGAGTACTTATCGGTCTGGACATTAGGCTGTGCGATGCCTCTTACGACCTCAGGAGCCATATATCCGGGCTTACCGCCGATACCGAAGTTGCTGCCGTCAGGAGCGATGTTATCACAGTCGCAGACGAGAACGGCACCGGTATTGACGTTGATGAAGAAGCCTCCGTCGTTAAGGTCCTGGTAGCTCTTTCCGGAACGGTGGAGCTGACGGAAAGCGTTTACTATATTGATGACGCAGGTCACCATGGCGCTGAGGCTGGTGAACTTTACCTGGCGCTTTACAGCGTGTCCGGTAAGAGGGTCGATCTCAAGTTTATATGTATTAAGAATATCGACGAAAGAGTCAAAGCCGTCGGGCTTGAGCTCCATGATGTACCCGAAGGTACCGTCGGGGAGTTCCTTTGTGAGGTATTTCGGCCACAGGAACTTATTGCTGGGCGGGCCGTCTGTGATATTTGTCTGAAGGTTCTTACGGAAGGCCTTCGGCTTAGCCATCTTGTCGATGTCGTACCATTTAAGGGCCCATTTCTGTCCATTGAATCTTACGAGATAGACGGTACCCTGTCCGCCGCTGCCGATAACGCTCAGAACTTTGGCCTTCCCGCCGAATTCCATCTCGACTTCCTGGCCAACTTCAAGCTCTACCATTTGATCTCATCCTTTCTGATATTAGTTAAGCTCATATTCCGCAGCCGAGGCAACAAGAACGAACTGTATACCGTTGACTAAGCAGTATTTATGAACGTATGAATTTTCTATGCAGTATATTACGAGGTTGGGACAGTAGGAGAAAGCGTTTGCGTCGATGAACTTGATGCTCTCCGGAAGGAAGAGCTTTCTCAGCTTATCGCAGCCGGAGAATGCCTCCGCACCGATACTGCTGACGCTTTCGGGTATGTCGATGACCTCAAGGCTTGTACAGAATGAGAACGTGCTGTCCTCTATTTCCAGGACACCGTCAGGTATCTTTACGACCACCAGCTTAGCGCACTGGCTGAAAGCGCCCTGCTTGATTATCCTGAGTCCTGACGGGAGGTCGAGACCTCTCAGGCGCTTACAGGACGAGAAGGCATACTCGCCGATAGCGAGAAGTGACTGAGGGAGCTGGATAGTCCTGAGTGAGCCGAACTTATCGAAGCAGAACGCTTCGAGCTTGGTGTAGCCGTCCGGGATGACGATATTGCCGCTGAGTCTGAACCTGAATGCAGCTCTGGGGGTGAATACTTTTTCATTGATATCCACAGGGCCCTTCTTCTCAGTTGTTTCCTCTTCCTGGTCAGCTTTTTCGCCGTCAGGGAGGACCTTCAGAGGAGATTCATAGGGCCAGCCGAGCATATATGTAAAGCAGGCTGTGACGAATTCTGAAGCATTTTCAGCCAGAAAGAGGTCACCGAGCATGAAGCTCTTAGCCTTCATAACAGCTATCTCGTGGTTCTTCTCTTCGAGCATTATCTTGAACACGCCCATTTTATACATATTTATAAGCAGACGACGTTCCTTATCGTAATCCGGGATATAGTCGTTTAGGAGGCCGATGAACTTGGTCTTGTTCACGACTGCCCATGGGGTGTGCTGAACAACGATATTCCGGAGCTCTTTCTGGAACTCCATAGTATTTTCAAAGCCTTCGATATTCTGCGGGACAGGTGCGCCGCAGCTTGGACAGGCCACAAGCTTTGGGTCAAGCGGTGCGTCACATTTTTCGCATTGCATTAATACCCCTCCTGACATAAAAATATACAGCATGGTCATCTGAGATGGCCAGCCTGAACGCATTGTTATCACGAATAGTATATCACTTTTCCAAAATGTTGTCAAGGGAAAAAGGTCCAAAAGAAAAAAATTGAAGTATCTTTTACAAATGAGGAGCAGTTTGTTTGTGCATATTTTATTTCAGCGGCACAAAAAAGGCCATAAAATAGGCTTTGGGAGATAAGCAGCTCCAAAATCTGGTATACAGAAAGGCACCTCAAAACTTGTTTATACAGGGCGTATATTTTTTGATAAAATTGCATATAATCTTCCGGAAATTCTTGTTAAAAGTGTGGGGCAACTATTTACAATTTCCTGTTGAAATTTTGATCGGAATGTGATAAAATAGTGATTGGATATCATAGAAGGGCCTGTCAGGCACGTCCGCTATTTTTATACTGTCCTGCGAAACACTCAGGGGTGGACAGTCTGGTATCCTGCGGACGAGACAGGTTCAATATGTTTAAGGAGGTTCAGCTTTAATGAACAGATCAACTAAAAGCCGCATTTTCAGGACTTTTGCTTTATGTGCTGTCTCAGCTGCTATGCTTCTGCCGGGAAGCTGCGGCAAGCCCAAGACAGAGGTCACAAAAATTGCGGTGATCACAAAACAGGACATCAGTTTCTGGCATGACGTAAAAAATGGTGCCGAGGACGCAGGCGACGAACTCGGTGTTGCTATCCTCTACAATGAGGGAAGCTCCCACGATTACCCCACAGGCGATAACGACTATGCTACCCAGATAGAGTATATCAACAACGCTATCAACGAAAAGGTAGATGCTATAGTTATCGCTCCTAACGGTGTTACTGAGCTCAATGACGCTCTTGCCAGGGCAGATGCTGCCGGCATAAAGATCATCAACATCAACTCCAGAGCAGACTACGATGGAGTTATCTCCTGCGTAAGTTCATCTGACAAGGACGGCGGTGCCGTTGCTGCAAGACACGCTGGTGAAGCTATTCTCGCTAACACAGATATCCGTAAGGCTATTGCTGAAAAGGCAGACCTTCAGACTGTTACAGAACTCGGTTCAGGTGCTATCGCTATCATCGGACATACCGCTGCTACCGCCGATAACCGTATCGCAGGCTTCAAAGAAGGCTGCGTAACCGCTCTCGAACACCAGATGGCCCGTGACGGCATCCATCTCGATGTAGGCGGCAGACAGGGTTCTCCGGAAGAGACCAATGCTTTCTTCCAGTCCTTCTTTATTGAAGGCGAAAGATGCGCTACAGTTGACGATGCTTACGAAGAGGCAAAGAAGCTCCTCGGCAAGGACGGAAAGAACGTAAAGGCATTCTTCGCTACAAACACCAACACTACTCTCGGTGTATGCAAGGCTATTGAAGAGCTCGGACTCAGTGAATCTGTTTATGTCATCGGATTCAACTCAGATGAGCAGGAGCTCGATTACCTCAGGAGCGGTATCCTCGACGGTACTGTTATCCAGAACCCTTACAACATCGGATATGTTGGAGTAAGCTATGCTAAGCGTGCAACAGAAGACGTTTCACTGCCTCAGTCACTCGATACCGGTGTTACATACGTTACATCCCAAAACATGACCGATGAGTACATTCAGCTTCTGCTGTATCCTGATCAGTATTAATGGAGGTATAAGACTATGGCAAAAGCTAAATCTGCTTCAAAGAATTATCATTCTACCCCGTATATCGTTGCTGCGATAATCCTGGCTATCATCTACCTGATCAACACTATCCTCATCGAGACGATCAATGCCAACAACAACAGAGTATCCCAGCAGACATCCAAGACCATGAACGCCATCAACCGAATGAATGGTGAGCTCCAGAACGTTAACGCTAACGTTCTCCGTATCGTTGCTAATATCGGTGATCCCACCTCTGCCGCCAACGATACAGCTCTTAACTTCCAGAACATCGAGGATGCTATGCACGACTTCGAGTCCATCGAAGGTCTTTCCGATACCGCTAAGCACAGATACAATCACGCTAAGAAGGTTATCGAAACATACAACGCCCGACTCCTTGAATTCCGTGAGCAGTGGAACCAGGCTCGTGAAGGCGGCGGTACAATGGAAACTGCTGCATTCTCTTCCGGTATGAACAACCTTTACGTTCAGGACATCTACCCCCTCCAGGTAACTGCATCTGAAATGCTTCAGGCTACTATCTCTATCGTTAACGCAGATACCGGCAAGATAATGGCCGCAAACGCAAGAAATACATACCTCCTCATGACTATGATGCTTGTAGTTGCTATACTCGGTGAGGTCGCCATCTTCTTCATCGCAAGAAGAGCTAAGAAGGCAAGACTCGAACTCGAAGAGCGTGAGAGAAACCTTGCTGAGGTCGATGCTAAGCTCAAGACTACACGTCAGAAGGCCAGTGACCTTGCTGTTATGAACGTTCTTACAGGTATGAAGAACCGTTACGCACTCGATAATGATGTAAGTGACAGACTTGAGTCCGACAGATTCAACATTGCTGTATTCGATATGGACAACTTCAGAAGCATCAACGATACTTACGGCTACGACTTCGGTGACGAGTACCTCGCTGCTGTTGCTGAGCGTCTCAAGGACGAGTTCAGCGGCACCGCTGAGATCTACAACATCACCGGCAACGAGTTCTGCTTCCTGTTCAACAAGGAAATTTCTGAGAGCCAGGCAATGGGTATCGTACAGAACATCCAGGCTGTAATGAGCAGTCCTTACGAGGTGCTCAACCTTGCAGTTCAGCTTCCTTGCTCAGGTGCAGTTTACCACTATCTCCCCGGAGATTGTCTCAACGTAAACTCACTCCTCGTTAAGCTCGATACTGCTATGAGAAACGCTAAGATGAACGGCGGCAACATGATAAACACTGTTGTTAATATCTAATGGTCATCACTAAGGGACTGTCCTTCGGGGCAGTCCTTTTTCTTTGTACATATTGCACAAAGGAAGGTGGAATAATAGTCATAATTCTAAATTGACAGGTAGTAAGAAACGTGGTAAAATATACTTATAGATTAAAGGGAAGGAGGAGCTTTTATGGGTAAATTTGCTGTATATTCATCCGAGACAGGTCTGTACTACTATAAGTACGCCGATACCGTAGAAGCACTCCAGGGCTCCGGTTTTGAGAACATCATAACCGAGGACCGCCTCCCTGTGGTATTCGACGGCAAGGGCGGCTACTTTGCCTTCGATCCCAAAGATCATAACTTCGTCGAGATCATCGAAAGCGACAAGGAAGTTCCCCTGCCGCTGGAGAAAATGTTCTATAAGAATCATCCGGACTTCAAGCTGGGCTGGATGTCACCTGAGGGAGATACCTACTCATGCAGCTATACCAACCACACCAAGTGTGCTGCTATGCTGGCTGCACGTTTCTTCCCGAAGGCACGTTTCCCGGAACTTGCACTTGACAGAGCCGGCTGGCTCAAGATAATAGACTCCTGGGACGGCACTGAACGTCAGCACGGGCAGTTTGTATACACTGACAAAGGGCGGGTCACAAAACGTCAGGCAGACAGACTATTTGACCTTGGACTGTACGATAATGAAGAGGTAAAAAAGCTCATCGCAGACAGCGAAGATGACTGGTAAAAACGTACAGAAATGCATCAGTGGCAGCATCCCTGATGCATTTTTTATGGCTTGATTTCGCATTATATGGCACATTGTGCAGAATATCCAAAATACAATTGTTTTTTGTACAAAATCTATATTGACTATAGTGTCTTTTTGGTGTATAATATTTTATATATAAATGTGCAGCAGATACACGGCAGCCCCGTTTCTGAGGGCCCGTATAAGGGAGGATATTTTTACATGGCAGAAACAAGATTCATCAAAACTGTCGCCTTCGGCGGCTACGACAAATCGGAGGTGGTACGCAGACTTGAATACCTTAATTCACAGGTCTATGAGCTGAGGAATGAACTGCGTGAAACCAAACTGCTCCTGGAAGCCTATAAAAAGGGAACAGATGTGGAGAAAGCCCACGAGGCCGTACTTGCCGGCGAAAGAACCAAGCTCACTCAGCTCCAGGTCCAGAATGATACCCTCAACACAAAGCTGAAAGCCTCAGACGAAGAGAACAGAGGCTACGGCCAGAAGCTCAAAGACGCAGAGGACACTATCCAGGAACTAAAGGACCAGCTCAAGGAGACAGCCGGAAAGCTGTCCGCTATGGAAACAAATAACGAGGCAATGTCCCTCAGCAGCGTATTCATCGAGGCACAGAAGTCCGCTGCAATGCTGGAAGGCACAGCAAGGTCAAAATCTGCCGAGTTAACTGAAAGCGCCAAAAAAGTCGCCGCCGACACTATCGAAGAGGCTAACGTAGAGGCTGCTCAGATAATCTACGAGGCCGAGAGAAGTGCAGCAGAGACTATCGCAGAGGCAAAGAACAAATCCGAGCAGATGGACGCTGCTTCAAATAACCTCAGAGCAGTCGCTCTTGATGAGGTCTATAACCTTAAAACACAGGTCGATGAACTTAAAAACGTCCTTGAAGCATTCAGAGACAACGGTCTTGAAAGGATAAGCTCCGCCCAGCAGATGCTGGACAAAACAGAGTCTACCCTCAAGGACGGCGGTGTACCTGTATTCCGTGCTCCTGTAAACTTTGAACCTGAGCTCCCGGAGGAGCCTATGAGCCTGTCCGATAAGATCAAGGAAAATGCTCAGAACGAAGAGGAAAAGCTCAAAAAGAAAAACGAGCTCGATAAGCTCAAACAGATGGCTGAATCCATAGGCGGCAAGAAGGAAAGCACTGTACCTGAACCCGCTGAGGAGAAGAAATCCGGCAACAGTCTGGCTGATATAGCCGCTAAAGCTGCAAAGCTCAGCAGTCAGAACACAGATACCGAACATAAGGAAACTAAAGGCGGAAAAATAGACCTTGTCGCTCTTGCTGCCAAGGCAAGCGCTCTCGGCAAAAAGTAAACCACCGTTCTATGGGGAAATATAAGGAGTTTTTATATGAATGAAATTATTATCGTCAAGCCAGAAAAGTGCGTGGGATGTAATGCCTGTGTCAGAAACTGCCCCGCTCCTGAGGCTAATGCGACCAAACAGCTCGACGACGGAAGATTTATCACATCTGTAAATAATGACAAATGTATCGCCTGCGGCGAATGTGTAAAGACCTGTAAGCACGGTGCAAGAGACTATATCGACGACACCGAGGAATGTATGTCACAGGTCATCAGAGAGAAGATAATCATTCTCGCTACTCCCGCTATCAAGACAGTTATCCCGACAAAGTGGAAGGGCGTTCTGGACTGGTTCAGAAAGCAGGGATGTACGATATACGATGTATCCCTCGGCGCAGACATCTGCACCTGGGCTCACATCAGAACTCTCGAGCAGGGAAAAATAGGAAATATCATTTCCCAGCCCTGCGCCGCTATCGTAAACTACATAGAGACCTATCAGCCTAAGCTGCTGAAGAACCTCTCACCTATCCACAGCCCTGTTGCCTGCAGTGCTACTTACATAAAGAAGTACCTGAGAAGGACCAATCCTATCGCAGTTATCACTCCATGTATCGCTCAGAAGGCAGAGTTCAAGGAGACAGGTCTTGTTGAGTACAACGTTACTATCAAGAAACTCATGGAGTACTTCGAGAGAAACGGCATCACTATCCCCACCGATTCCGGAGAGGATTTTGAGTATAAATTCGACGACCAGCAGGGACAGCTCGGTTCAGTTTACCCCCGTCCCGGCGGACTCAGAGACAACCTCTGGGTACATAACCCCGACCTCAACATCACCAACTCCGAGGGTGTACGCAAGGTATACCCTGAGATAGATATGTACGGCAGGATGCCTGAGTCAAAGCACCCGCAGGTATTCGACGTTCTCTCATGCGAGTTCGGCTGTAATGTAGGCCCTGCATCCGGTACAAACCAGACTGCATTCGACGTTATGGCTACAATGAGGACCATCGAAAACGAGGCCAAGAGCCGCCGCAAATCCACAGGTCTTATGGGCCGTGGTGAGGA
The DNA here is from genome assembly GCA_902762855.1 of Ruminococcus flavefaciens. GTDB lineage: Bacteria > Bacillota > Clostridia > Oscillospirales > Ruminococcaceae > Ruminococcus > Ruminococcus flavefaciens_V. The sequence goes on along the minus strand of CACWPR010000034.1, from coordinate 1,881 downwards.
CCGTCTGTTCAAGAAATTCGACGACGAGCTCCGTGTATCTGACTTCCTCCGCAGCTACAAGCCTTCAATGCCTACTCCCATACCGAGCATGGCTCAGCTTGAACCTATCTTTGAGAAAATGGGTATGTATACCGAGGACGAAAAGAGCTACGACTGCCATGCCTGCGGCTACAATTCATGTCGTGATATGGCTATCGCTGTATACAGAGGTCTCAACACTCCTGAGAACTGTATCGTACACGCAAAGTCAGTCCTCCTCGCAAGACACTCCGAGCTCACAAGACAGCATGAGCGTCTGGCTGAGATAACCGCAGAATGTCTTGAGCTCTCCAGCAAGCTGAAGAACGACGTTTCAAAGATAAACGACAATATGAATACTATCGGTGAGTCCACAGACGCTACCAGCGAGAGAGCTGCCGTTGTTAAGGACCTCCTCCAGAACGTTGTTGCATTCTGTAACGACAATCCCACTATGGATGCCGACACAGTTACACAGCTCATCAGCATACTGGAAATGACTATTTCCGCATTCAGCGCCCTCGACGATAATGTCAGCGCTACCCACGAGAGCTCAAAGCTCATCAACAAGTCTATAAGCGACATCATCGCCCTCGTCGGCAAGATAAACGAAACACTTATCAAGACCGAAGAGAACGAGGCAGATGTAGAAGAAAAAAACAACGAAGAATAAAAAGGAGCGTCCGGAGTATTTCCGGACGCTTTTTCACGACATTTTTCATGTTGACAATTCCTGGCTGTTGGTGTATAATGAGTATCAGACTGGAGATGAGTATATGCGTTCAAAAGGAACAAAAACTATAGCCGAAAACCGAAAGGCAAGACATGACTATTTCGTCCTTGAGACCTATGAGGCCGGCATCGAGCTGGTTGGCACAGAGGTAAAATCCATACGTCAGGGCGGTGTCAACCTCAAAGACTCCTGGTGCTCTATAGATAAGGGCGAGCTCTTCGTCAGGGGAATGCATATCTCACCCTACGAAAAGGGCAATATCTTCAACCGTGACCCTATGAGAGTACGCAAGCTGCTCATGCATAAGCGTGAGATAAACAAGCTCTACGGCACCCTCAAACAGGAGGGACTCTCCCTCATCCCGCTGAGCCTTTATTTCAAGGACTCAAAGGTCAAGGTACAGCTTGGGCTCTGCAAGGGCAAAAAGCTCTACGACAAGCGTGATGACGCCGCAAAGCGTGATGCAAAGCGAGAGATAGACCGAAATATGAAGATGCGGAACCATTGAGAAAAGATTATGAAAAAAGTCCGGAGACAGCCGATGCTGTTTCCGGACTTTTTGTTTCATCATATGCCGCTGTCGTCGAATTCAGCGATATACGGGAGATTTCTGTAGTACTCACCGTAGTCCAGGCCATAGCCTATAACGAAATAGTCAGGTATGGTAAACAGAGAGAGGTCCGGCTCCAGCGGAACGACTCTCCGGGAAGGCTTGTCCAGAAGGGTGACTACCTTCAAGGAACGTGGCCCCCTTGCTTTCAGCAGCTTTATGACCTCACTGAGGGTGCGTCCTGTGTCGATTATGTCCTCAACGATAACAACGTCCCTGTCCTTTATATCCTTTTTAAGGTCCATGGTTATGGCAACACTTCCGGAGGACTGTGTGTTCTCATAATAGCTCTTAGCCTCCATGAAGTCCACCTCACAGGGAACGTCCACTGCACGGCAGATGTCAGAGAGGAACACGAAAGCGCCTTTCAGAATGCTGACCAGAAGTACAGGTGAGCCGCTGTAGCCTTCACTGATAGTCCTTCCGGCCTTTTTAATAGCCTCTTTTATCTCGTCCTCCGGGATGACTACCCGTTTTATCCTTTTCTTATATTCGTTTATATCCATGAAAATCACTCCGT
>CACWPR010000033.1 GCA_902762855.1 Ruminococcus flavefaciens | reverse complement strand
GTCGTGCATTTTTATAGATAAAGACCATCAGGAGTATGCCTTATTACATTAAACATACTCCTGATTATTTTCATTATACGGTTGGCTTAATGACATTACTCTGTGTGGGGAGCTGTTTTGTTTAACCATACAAAAACCATGTATCCGATTTATGCATATTGACAATTATCTTTTTTATGATTATAATAGTATTGTTATCCTACGGAGCCTTTGCCACTGACTCCCCTACATTTTTTGCGGCTGAATGGAGCATTTCCAATGCAAAATAATTCTTCGGACCTTACAGAAGGTCCTCTTTTCAAAAAAATAATCCTTTACACCATACCAATAATACTCACCGGTGTATTGCAGCTTCTTTTCAATGCTGCTGACCTTGTAGTCGTCGGACGATACTGCGGAAGCATCTCCGTTGCTGCAGTAGGAGCGACCGGAGCTTTGATAAATCTTATTGTAAGCCTGTTTATAGGCCTTTCAGTCGGAGCCGGTGTAACCGTTGCACACGGTCTTGGAGCAGGTAAAAATGAAGACGTACGCAGAACAGTACACACTGCTATCCCAACAGCACTTGTTATAAGTGTTGTCCTGACAGTGATCGGAGTCTGCGGCTCAAGGTTTTTCCTGCTGCTTATGGGAACTCCTGATGAAGTTATCGGGCTTTCTGCGACTTACATGAGGATATATTTCTGCGGTATCACCGCAAGTATGCTCTACAATTTCGGCTCAGCCATTCTCAGAGCCGCAGGAGACACTAAAAGCCCGCTTTACTTCCTTACAGCAGCCGGTATAGTCAATGTTATACTCAATCTTATCTTTGTTATCATATTCAGAATGAATGTTGCAGGAGTCGCGCTTGCGACTACCATATCACAGGTGATGTCAGCAGTACTGGTCATCCGGGCTCTCATGAAGCGTGATGATCCCTGTCGATTTGAGCCTTCAAAAATGCACTTTTACCGCCGTCAGCTCATACGCATCTTACAGATAGGATTTCCTGCCGGTATACAGGGGTCACTGTTCTCTATATCAAATGTTATAATACAGTCCTCGGTCAACTCGTTCGGCTCAGTTGTAATGTCTGGAAATGCCGCTGCCGGAAATATTGAAGGTTTCGTCTATATGTCTATGAACGCTTACAGCCAGACCTCAATAAACTTCACCGGGCAAAACTATGGTGCCAGAAAGTTTGACCGCATACGCAGGACCATGTTCATCTGTCTCATATCAGTTTTCGTTACCGGAGCAGTACTTGGATGTTCTGCAAGACTGGCAGGTAATCCCCTGCTCTCAATATACATTCCCGGTGATGAGGATGCTATATCAGTCGGGCTTATAAGAATGACCTATATATGCGTCCCCTATTTCCTCTGCGGACTCATGGACGTGACCACCGGTCTTATAAGAGGCATCGGTCATTCCGTTCTGCCTATGATAATCACTATAGCCGGTGTTTGCGGACTTAGGATAGTGTGGATATATACAGTATTCAGGATACCAAAGTACCATACGCTCCAATGTCTGTATTTCTCCTACACACTTTCCTGGTCACTCACTTTCCTTACTGAACTGATAGTATTCATATACCTTCTCAGGAAGATAAGAGCACAAAAATAAGGCTTTGCAAAATGCAAAGCCTATTTTGTTACAGTGTTGCGTAAAGGTTCGTTTCCCATGCCGGGATATAGAGCTGATGCCTTATGTATAATTTATAACGTGGATTCAGCGTCTTTATAAGCAGCGGGAGCTCAAATATATCCTCATTCCTGTGATAGAGAGAGACCATCATTTTAGGAGCATAATGAGAGATATTTATTGCAGAGCCCCATATCGCTTCACGCTCAAAGCCTTCGACGTCCATCTTGATTATAGTCGCCTGCTTTTTCCCAAGGATGCTGTCCACTGAACGTGCAGCTACCATATTCTCTGAACCTGCTGTTATTGCAGACTGTCGTCCTGCCTTCGCAGCAAACGGGAGCTCGGTGTCAGTGCACCATGCGGCTGCATTGAATGCATACACACGGTTCATTCCATCAACGAACTTTGCGAGTTTTTTAAAGTTCTTGCGGTCCGGTTCAAGTGCATAAATGGCGTTGTAATTTCCTCTGGTGAACTCAAGAAGCTCACGGATAGTATCTCCGTTATATGCGCCAAGGTCAACGTAGACTTCATTGAATGTAGGCTTGATTATCTTCCGATATATCTCTTCCTTTGGAGTTGTGACCTCAGAGAGATACTCGATCCTTCCGCTTATCTTGAAGTTTATGATATTGGCATAGACCTTTCTGGAATAGTCGTCAGCCAGGCTGTCATACACCTGCTGTATCTTTTCGGAATTCTCAAGGCAGTACTCATAGGTAAAGAGTCCCCTGCCCACTACAGGAACGTCTGGAACGTAAAGTGTATGTCGTGATGCTATATCATGTATCTTGTCAACTATTTCCTGATAGCCTGCCGCAAAGGCCAGAACCACTACAAAGTCATCCACCATTTCCTCTATCTCAGAGAGCTTGTGGACCCTGTAGCCTTCAAAAGAATGGCCTCTTACAAAGTCGTCGCTTGCAAATATGCCTGCTATAACGATGCCCTTGTCTCTGAAAGCAGACATTATCTTCAGCGCACCGTCTCCCATTCCGTAAATGAAGATCGGACGCTGTTCAGCCTTCAATCTTTCCCAGCAGGATATCTTTTCTGTTATAAAGGGTAACATTGCCGATTATCACCCCACATCAATACTGACCGTCATCATAATCGTGGTCATCATAGTCATCATATTGATCGTGGCCGCCATGGAGTCCCATCATGTCCCTTCCACGGATACCGTACTTATCACGCATTATATTGAGGTATTTATCTATAAGTTCTGATACCTTGCGGACATCCTTTATGCAGTGTACTTCCTTGGAAGGCGTATCAGCATCTCTGCTGTACAGGATAATGGTACCGCATTTGAAAAGGCGCTGGAAAAGAGGAAAACGAACTTTTTTATCAGTTATCTTGTAGAGGTCGATCTCGTCCTCATCAACGCTGAGGAAACCTGTTCTTGTCACGAATTTAGTTTCAGTGAGATAGTAGCGTGTAAAAGAAAGGGGCAAGCCGAACAGAGTACGTTTTTTATCAGTCCAGATGTACTTGAAAGCGTCTTTTTTCATGATTAGATCCTCCGATCATTATTAATCGCAAATCTGCTACTAACTATTTTACCACAAAATCAACCAATAGTCAACAGAAATCTGTCAGAAAATTGTGAAAGCCGTTAAAGAAGAAGGAAAGCAACTATAAATGGATATTTATATGAGAAAATTTCCGGAAAACTCTTTACAAACGGAGGATTTTGTGATATAATATTATCACCGTGTACTTGGACATGGGCCTGACCTCGTTTTTCACCCTCGTCTAAGTTATCGGAATATTTTTATTAAGAGGTGCTTTCAAATGTTACTGAAAGAAGAAAAGACCGCTGTTATCGAAGCTAACAGAACTCACGAAAACGACACAGGTTCACCTGAGGTTCAGATCGCTATCCTTACAAGAAGGATCAACGACCTGACAAACCACCTCAAGAGCCACAAGAATGACCACCACTCCAGAAGAGGTCTTCTCAAGATGGTCGGCCACAGACGTAACCTTCTCGCTTATCTCAAGAAGAAGGACATCAACAGATATCGTGCTATCGTAGAGAAGCTCGGTCTCCGTAAGTAATTTTATGATGATGAAGGCAGCGGGGTCAATGCACCCTTCTGCCTTTAAGTCTATTAGAGAATCAGAGATTAGAAGTCAGAGGCAAGGGTTCAGTCCTCTGTTCTCAGCCTTTGCCTCTAACTTCTAAAGGCTCTTCTCTGATGGATAAATAACTATCAATGGAGGTATTTTATGTTTGAGAATTACAGAACTTTTGAAACTACTTATGCAGGCAGGCCTCTCATAGTAGAGACTGGCAAGACCTGCGGACTTTCCAACGGTTCATGCTGGGTACGCTACGGTGAGACTGTCGTTATGGCTAATGTTACTGCAAGCGCAAAGCCCAGAGAAGGTATCGACTTCTTCCCTCTCTCCGTTGACTACGAGGAGAGACTCTACTCAGTAGGCAAGATTCCCGGTTCCTTCACCAAGAGAGAGGGCAAGCCATCTGAGAAGGCTATACTCACTTCCAGATGTGTTGACAGACCTATCCGTCCCCTCTTCCCTAAGGACATGAGAAACGACGTTTCAGTCGTTATGACTGTTCTCTCTGTTGAACCTGACAATTCCCCTGAGATAGCTGGTATGATCGCAACTTCAATTGCTATCTCAATTTCCGATATTCCGTGGAACGGACCTATCGCTGGTATCAACGTTGGTCTTGTTGACGGCGAGATCGTTCTCAACCCCACTCTGGAGCAGAGAGCTAAGACTGACCTCGTGCTCACTGTTGCCGGTACTGCTGAAAAGATCGTTATGATCGAGGCAGGCGCTAACGAAGTACCTGAGGACACAATGCTTGACGCTATCCTCAAGGGTCACGAAGAGATCAAGAAGATGGTAGCATTCATCAATGACATCCGTGCTCAGATCGGCAAGCCCAAGTTCTCATTCGAGTCCATGGAAGTTGATCACGATATGTTCGATGCTATCGAGGAGTTCGCTGCTGAGAGAGTTAAGTTCGCTCTCGATACAAATGATAAGAATGTACGTGACGAGAGACTCGCTCCTATAGTAGATGATATCCACGCTAAGTTCGATGAGCAGTATCCTGAGCAGATCGCTATGATCGATGAGTGCATCTACAAGCTCCAGAAGAAGATCGTCCGCAACTGGCTCTATGAGGGCAAGCGTGTTGACGGCCGTGGTATCGATGAGATACGTCCTCTCGCTGCTGAAGTTGGTCTCCTCCCCCGTGTACACGGTTCAGGTCTCTTCACAAGAGGTCAGACTCAGGTGCTCACTATCGCTACTCTTGGCCCTGTAAGCGACGCTCAGAGAATCGACGGCCTCGACGAAGAAGAGTCCAAGAGATATATGCATCAGTACAACTTCCCAAGCTATTCTGTAGGCGAGACAAAGCCCAGCAGAGGTCCCGGACGCCGTGAGATCGGTCATGGTGCTCTTGCTGAGAGAGCTCTTGCTCCTGTCATCCCCTCTGTTGATGAGTTCCCCTATGCACTCAGACTCGTTTCTGAGGTACTCTCATCCAACGGCTCTACATCACAGGGTTCTATCTGTGGTTCTACTCTGGCACTTATGGATGCCGGTGTTCCGATAAAGGCTCCCGTTGCCGGTATCTCCTGCGGACTTATCACAAAGCCCGACAGCGACGAATTCATGACAATGGTAGACATCCAGGGTCTTGAGGACTTCTTCGGCGATATGGACTTCAAGGTTGGCGGTACAAAGAAGGGTATCACTGCTATTCAGGTGGATATAAAGGTTGACGGACTGACTCCCGCAATCATCAAGGAGGCATTTGAAAAGACAAGAAAGGCTCGTCTCTACATTCTCGATGAGGTAATGCTCAAGGCTATCCCTGAGCCAAGAGCCAGTGTTAATAAGTACGCTCCTAAGATGCTCCAGACTAAGATCCCTGCTGACAAGATAAGAGAAGTTATCGGTTCCGGCGGAAAGGTCATCCAGAAGATCTCTGCTGACTGTGACGTTAAGATCGACATCAACGACGACGGAAACGTATTCATCAGCGGTATCGACGGTGATAACAGCAGGAAGGCTCTCCAGATCGTTGAGACTATCGCAAATGGTCCTGAGGTAGGAGCTATCTACCGTGGTAAGGTCGTAAGACTTATGGACTTCGGTGCTTTCGTTGAGATCGTTCCTGGTATGGACGGACTCGTTCACATCTCTAAGCTGGACAAGCAGAGAGTTGAAAAGGTCGAGGATGTTGTGTCTATCGGTGACGAGATCGTTGTAAAGGTAACTGAGATCGACCGTCAGGGCAGAATCAACCTCTCCCGCAAGGACGCTCTTGCTGATATAGAGGCTAAGAAGAATAAGTAAAAAATATCCCCCTGGAAACAGGGGGATTTTTTTATCTGTATGCAGCTCCTGAATAATTTTGCCAGATGCTTATATAGTAATTTTGCCCCTTAGTGCAGAACACTTAGGGGCATCTATATTATCTGTTCAGCAAAGTCCGAAATGTTTTGCTAAGATCTCACATACTTCTTCTCTTGTATCTTGCTCATTATCTTCCCGCACAACTTTGAAAAAATTACTATTTGCAAATTCATCATAATGCTGTTTGCTATTGATAAGTGCAAGTCCACGCCGATAATTATCCATAACTGCATTTGGATCATCGCAGCTTTTGATCACATCCAAAATAAATAACTTGTCAGGGTCACTTCGATCAAAAAAACGCTCGACACTCATTGACTGCGGCGAAAGCATAACAGCAACATGATAATAATCAGATATTTCTTCAAGTACATCAATAGGGATATTAGTATCAACAATGACTTTACTATCCCTTGATATTGAAATTAGCTCCGCTATTTCAAACTCCGCAGCTTCCCGTCCTACTCCAAACATCCACCGTTCATATTCCTCCGGTGAACGAGTCACAAAATCTTTCCAATCGGTAAGGCTTTTAAGGTAGCAAATATCAGGCTGTACATCTGGTGACGCTACTATATCAGATACAGTACTGTGATAGTTTTCTCCGCAGAATTTCATATTATATCGCTCGGAAAGCATTTTTACCATTGTTGACTTTCCGGCATATGCTGTCCCGGTTATAAAGTATACATTTTTTAGATAGTATCTGAGAATATTATTTTCTATTTTCATTGAAATCCCCCTCTCTTCGTTATATCCATACAGAAAAGCCATAGTACTTCTGACTGTATACCAGAAGCACTATGGCTGAAAAACTGCTTTGCGATTTGCAAGCGATTATCTCTTTACGAAATACTCCTCATACCATACAAGGAATGTGTATATCGTCCATACTTTGCGCCAGTTGTCAGAGTTCCCACCAACATATTCGTCATAAATAGCGTTTATCTCATTGAGATCAAAGAACTCGGCAGCCATATCACTATGGAATTTCTCTCTGACGTCAGCGTTGTATTTTTCGTCTGCGAGCCATATCCTGATAGGAACTATGAATCCCAGCTTTTTACGGAATGCTATTTCCTCCGGAAGTACCTTTGCAGCGGCGGTTCTGAATGCAACTTTATTCTGCTCTTCGTTGACCTTGTACTCAGAGGGCATTCTGGACGCAATGTCAAAGATCCTTCTGTCAGTGAGAGGCATACGTATCTCCAGACCTGCTGCTGTACTCATCTTGTCAACGTTGAGATAAATATCGCCTTCAAGCCATATCTGTATATCTACGTCAGACATCTTGGTCAGAGGGTCAAGGCCCTCAGTCTCATCATAGATGTACTTCACAAGGTTTATAGGCAGGACCTCAGGGTCATAATGCTTGAGGATACGCTGTTTCTCTTCTTCCTTCATGATGTTAGTATTACCAACGTAGAAGGTCTTGAGTGCGTCACCGTAGCGCTCAGCATTGCGGTACATATTATATCCGCCAAAGAATTCGTCTGCACCCTCACCTGAGTAACAGAGCTTTGTGTGCTTTGCTGTTGCAAGGCATCCGAGAGTAAATACGATAGCAGACGCATCACCCAGAGGCTGCTCCATATTATACATAACATAGGGAACTATATCAAAATATTCCTTAGGCTGTATCTTCGCAACTAAATGCTCCACGTTAAGGAGTTCGGCTGTTTTAGCAGCTACTCTTGACTCATCAAAGCGTTCTTCGTCATATCCGCAGGAATCAGCAGTTTTAGCATCGCTCATTGCCAGTACATAGGATGAATCGACTCCGCCGGAAAGGAATGATTCTGCTACTTCGCCGTCCTCTTTGACTTCGGTCATGATGTGAGTAAGGGTGCTGTGTATCTCATCAGCATAGTCCTCCAGTGACTTTGAGCTGTCAGGACGGAACTCCGGCTTCCAGTAGCGATGAAGCTCCACAGTGCCATTTCTGAATGACAGCCAGTGTCCGGGCATGAGCTTCTTCAAGCCCTTGAAAAATGTGTCCTCGCCTGCAACGTATGTCAGGGTGAGATATATCTGGAGCATATCTCTATTGAGCTCCTTGACAAAGCCTTCCTGAGCCATTATATCACGTATCATAGTACCGCAGAGAAGTCTGCCGTCAGAAGTGAGGTAATAATAGAACGGTTTTGTGCCAAATTGGTCACGGAGACAGAAGAGCTCATGGTCCTTCTCGTTCCAGAGTGAAAATGCAAACATACCATAAAGGTGGTCAGCAATATCATGTCCCCACTTGTCGAAGCCTTTTTCTATGATAGCCTTCTCTCTCTCTTCACGGGGAAGGTCTGCTGCAATTTCAAGTTCTGCACAGAGTGCCTTCCAGTTGCGGATATGGCCTCTGTATTCACGTAATTCTGCCATTGGTTTTCTCCTCTCTATATCTATCAGCCCTCTTCGTAATTGAGAGGACGGTTCATAAGGTTGGTCAGCGCTGCTCTGACATCTCCTCCATTGAAAAGAACCTCATTGAGCTGCTCTGTTATAGGCATTTCTATACCCAGTCTTTTTGAAAGGTCATAGGCGGCCTTGCAGCAGAAATATCCCTCAACTGTGCCTACCCTTTCAACAGCTTCCTCCGGTGAGACTCCCTGTCCGATAAGGATGCCGGCACGGCGGTTGCGGCTGTGCATACTTGTGCAGGTCACTATCAGGTCACCAATACCGGTAAGGCCGCTGAAGGTGGAAACATTGGCTCCGGCAGCCTTTCCGAGACGTGCTATCTCATGGATGCCTCTTGTCATAAGGGCGGCCTTTGTATTATCGCCGTAGCCAAGCCCGTCACATATTCCTACACAGAGCGCAATTATGTTTTTCAGAGCTCCGCCAAGTTCACAACCCTTTACATCGTTGTTGAGGTATATCCTCATAAAGCTGTTTGCAAGCTGATTCTGAACGTACTCAGATGCCTCATGATTTTCTGACGCTGCTACAATGGTAGTAGGGATACATCTTGCAACTTCCTCAGCGTGAGACGGACCGGAAAGCACTACGAGCTTATCGGTCTTTATCTCCTCACAAATCACCTCGCTGAGCGTTTTCAGACTGCCCTCTTCAAGGCCTTTTCCTGTATTGACAACTACCATATGGTCGTCAACATAGGGAGCAGCTTCTTTAGCAACGTCCCTTACAAAGGATGAGGGAATTCCGAAAATAAGCATATCGCATCCCTTGATGCACGAAATATCGCTTGTCATAGCAATGCTCTCAGATACCGGTACTCCCGGCAGCTTATGGATATGCTCTCCGTGACTGCGTATTTCGTCTATCTCCGACTGGAATTTTGACCAAACGGTCACGTTGTGTTTTCCGCAGTGTTCAGCCATTATTGCGAGACTAAGTCCGAATCCGCCTGAACCAAGTATAACAATATTTGCCATTTCCGATCACTCCTTCCGGCTGAGTCAGCCTTCCTTTGAAATGTCTATTTTTTTGAATGAGAACTTATTTTCTGTTCCATTTTTGAGTCTCTCGATATTCGAGCGGTGCATCCAGATAACAATACCCGCCATTGGTATCGAAAGTATCAGATACAGGAAACTTCGCTTGAAGCCATTTCCGTTGACTACCCATGACATCAGCAGAGTTGCCAGAGGACAGTACGCTGAGCTGATTATGGACGCAAGTGAAACATACTTTGAGAGTGCCAGTATAACTATGAATATAGCAAGCAGTGCTATAAATACCTTGAAGTCAACAACAAGGAAGGTAGACACACCTACCAGAACGCCCTTGCCTCCCTTGAATCCATAATATGCAGGGAAAATGTGTCCTATGATAGCGAACAGGCCTGCAATATAGCCTATGTAATGTGTGTCGTTTCCGGGAGACATACCTGCGCTGAGCAGGTGACAGAATCCTCTTGAAAGGCCGACAGCAATTATACCTTTAAGAAGGTCGCCTGCAAGAGTTATGAGCGCACACTCAGGTCCGGCACATCTGTAGGTATTGGTAAGTCCTGCATTGTGACTGCCCATTGTACGTATATCTTTGCCTTTCAGCATTTTGACAGAGATTATGGAGAAATTCAGACTGCCCAGAAAATATCCTGCTGCGGCAGCAAATATAAGAGCCAGTAGTACCTTCATTATTTATCATTTCCTCCCCGCTCACGTACTATAAACCTTACTGGTGTACCCTCAAGGCCAAATGTGGAGCGTATCTGATTTTCAATATATCTTCTGTAAGAGAAGTGGAAGAGGTCTGCCCTGTTTACGAATGTCACGAATGTAGGCGGCTTTGTGGAAGGCTGAGTCATATAGTATATCTTGAGCCTTCTGCCCTTGTCTGACGGGGGCTGTACTCTTGTGGTAGCATAAGCAAGCACATCGTTGAGCATTCCTGTAGATATTCTCATGCTGTTCTGCTCAAAGGTGTATTTTATAAGCTCATAGAGTTTATTTATACGCTGTCCGGTCTTTGCAGAGATGAACACAAAAGGTACATAGGACATAAAGCTGAAATCATTTTCGAGCTTTGTGCGGAACTCCTGCATGGTCTTATCGTCCTTTTCAATGAGGTCCCATTTATTAACAGCAACTACACAGGCCTTGCCCTGTTCATGAGCGTATCCTGCTACCTTTGAATCCTGTTCTGTAAAGCCCTCAGAGGCATCCAGCATAATAACGCATACATCCGCCCTGTCAACGGCCATGTAGGCTCTCAGGACGCTGTAGTGTTCTATTTTTTCAGTCACCTTCGACTTCTTTCTTATGCCTGCTGTGTCAATGAAAACAAACTTACCGTAATCGTTTTCAATAACGGTATCAGTTGAGTCACGTGTAGTACCAGCAATGTCAGAGACTATCACTCTCTCCTCTCCGGCGATCTTGTTTATGAGCGAAGATTTTCCGGCATTAGGCTTTCCTATAACAGCGACCTTGATGTAGTCATCCTCGTACTCCTCTTCCTTTTCATCCGGGAGGTACTCATATATCTTATCCAGCATATCTCCGGTGCCATGACCATGTACAGATGATATAGGGTACGGGTCACCGAGGCCAAGATTGTAGAATTCATATATCTCCATAGGAGGCTCACCCAGTGCATCGCACTTGTTTACTGCAAGCACAACAGGCTTTCCACTTTTCAGGAGCATCTGAGCTACAGTGTAGTCATCCGCCGTTACTCCGCAGCGTATGTCAGTAACAAAGACTATAACATCCGCCTTTTCAATAGCAAGCTCAGACTGACGTCTCATCTGTGCCAGGATAACATCGTCACTGTCAGGCTCTATACCGCCTGTATCCACGACCATGAATTCCTTGCCCCGCCATTCGCACTTGGAGTAGATACGGTCACGAGTGACTCCGGGAGTGTCCTCAACAATAGAAAGACGCTGGCCTATGAGCTTGTTGAACAGTGTGGACTTACCTACATTAGGCCGTCCCACAACAGCAACTATCGGTATTGACATTATCTCCACTCTCCTTTCGTATTATTATCAATATGTTATCCCCATCATAGCATCCAGCAGTTCAAAGCCGTCGCTGTTTGAGGTACGTATTTTCACATTTAATTCACTCTCTACATCGCCTATGGTCATATCATCAAGGAAAACGTCGGAATCCCTTCTGACCATTGCAGATGAGAGGAGCAGCTCATCACCCAGGTCCTTGCCTTTGAGCTGTGCGATAAGATCCTGAGCAGTAATAAGTCCTGTGACAGTTATAGTCTCACCGAAAAAATCATTTCTGATGCGGTACACATCGCATTTCAGAGCTGGAAATTTTTCCTCCGCAGACCTTGCCAGGGAGCTTATTACATCAAACGGAGAATACCCGGTGGCAATAGAGACATGGCGTTCACCGCCCTCCCATTCAGCCATATCCAGAGCACTGCTGAACTCGTCCATAAGCGAGCGCAGCATACCTACTCCGTTCTCATACTGAGGATAATCCTCATATACCTCTGCCGGAGGTATATCTCTTCCGGCGATCAGATAGAACTCATCAGAGGGAAATACCGTTCTTGTACCAAATTTTTCAAGAAATTCCTTCTGATAGCTCTCGATTATATCAATAGTCTCCCCCGCCCCTTCGGGAGTAAAACCTGTAAGCGGATACAAGCCCTGACGGAATTTTGTGACTCCCACCGGAACAACTGCCATACTGGAAATATTGGGCATAAGAGTCCCAAGGTCAGAGAGAGTCCTTCTGAGTTCATCGCCGTCATTGAGGCCGGGACAGCACACGACCTGACAATTCAGCTTTATACCGCTCTGAGCAAGCTGCCAGATGTATTTCAGCTTTTCACCGGCAAACCGGTTATGCATCATCTTGACTCTCAGCTCAGGGTTAGTCGTGTGAACAGAGACATTTATATTCAGTTTCATTTTGATAATACGGTCAATATCGGACTGATCCAGATTAGTCAGCGTAACGTAATTTCCCTGAAGGAACGACAGTCTTGCGTCATCGTCCTTGAAATACAGGGTCTCACGCATACCCGGCGGCATCTGATCTATAAAGCAGAACACGCATTTATTGCTGCACGACTGCTTGCTGTCCATAAGGAAGGTCTCAAATTCAAGTCCGAGGTCGTCATACTCGTCCTTTTTTACAGTGACCGTAAGTTCCTCCCCGTGTCTGACGAGCACAAGGGAGACGTCGGTTTCAGCGGCATAATACATATAATCAAGAACATCCTTGACTCCGTGGCCGTTTATACTGACGAGGATATCCTCCTGCATTACACCGGCTCTGGATGCCGGGGAACCGGGGATCACACTGTTGATCTTTACCATAATAACACTCCAGGGCTGTCTGTGCAGTTAAAAAGGAGAGAAGGAATACTCCTCCTCTCCTTCTCATACTTCGTGTTCAGCTGATTATTCAGCGTCGATCTTAAGGACCTCAACGCCCTTATAGAAACCGCAGTTCTTGCAGACCTTGTGCGGAGCCTTGTATGCGCCGCAGTTGTCGCACTTGGACATAGCGGGTGCTTCGAGCTTCCATACAGCAGAACGTCTCTTATCACGTCTTGCCTTGGAAGTTTTTCTCTTCGGTACAGCCATTCTGGCACCTCCTTACAGAGCTTCACAGCTCAGATTGATTTAGATGATCGCACTGGCTGACATTAAGGTCACAGCCGCAGACCATACAAAGTCCCTTGCAATCATCCTTGCAAAGATTCTTTGTAGGCAACTGGAGCAGCAGATCTGTCAATGCGATTTCATTCAGTTCAATGCTCTCGCCTTCAGCAACGATATAATCATCATTATCGCCGCTGATGGAAGGAACAACAATATGGTCGAAGTCGAAGTGATAATCTCTGTCGAGTTCCTTCAGACATCTGTCACAGATGATACTGAGAACAAAATCCACGGAATACTCCAGGTAAACAACACCGGCTCTGTTATAGATACGGCCGTTCACATTAACAGGAGACGCAAAGCTACAGCCTCTGATGTCAGAGAGCTCGTCCGCTCCGATCTCACAGTTGATATCCTTTGATTCTCCGACGATACTGAAAAGCTGTTTTAAATTGATCTTCATACTACAAATCCTTCAGAGCACCATAAAATATATTATACACTAATTGACAAGATATGTCAAGAGCAAGGCAGAAAAAACCTTGAATTTTTTCAGTAAATTACTTGATGAACTGCTTTACGATCTCAGGGAGCTCAGACTCATCAGCAGAAACTGTGAATACAACAGTGATGTCATTCTTTGTTGTAAGTGTATCGAGCTTCTCAAGCAGCTTGCCGAAAGCCTCGTAGTCACGTCCGCCGATCTTGAAGATACCGTCAACATAGATAGACTGGATATCGTAGTTGCCGGCGATCATGCCTGCTACGTAGCCGTAGAACGCGTCAAATCCCTCTATAGCGAACTCATCAACGTCGCACCATCTAACCTTGAAGCTGATAGAACGTCTGACATTAGCGCCTTTTTCGATGCATACGAGATCGCCGTTTGTAGACTTTACTGCCTCGTTGATCTGATCGATGAGTATCTTGGTCTTGCCTGTGCCTTTTTTACCGGTAATAAGTTTAATCATGATTTACTCCTTCCATGCCGTGAGGCATTTGTGACGTATTTTGTTTTGAATTTATTATGTAAGCCGGGATCAGCCGAGCTTAGCTTCAAGAGCAGCCTTTGCGCCTTCATAGCCAGGCTTACCAAGGAGAGCGAACATATTTGACTTGTAGCTCTCAACACCAGGCTGGTTGAAGGGGTTAACTCCGAGAACATAGCCGGAAACGGCGCAGGCCTTCTCAAAGAAATAGATCATATATCCTACGTTTTCCTCAGTAGTATCGTCAAGTTCAAGGATAATATTGGGAACTCCGCCCTCAGTATGAGCGAGAACAGTACCCTCGAATGCCTTTCTGTTTACAACAGACATATTCTGATTTGTAAGGAAGTTGAGGCCATCAAGGTTTTCAGCATCGGGCTCAAGGAAGAGATCCTTCTTAGGAGTCTTGATGTCAACAACAGTCTCGAACAGAAGTCTTGCGCCGTCCTGGATATACTGGCCCATAGAGTGAAGATCTGTGGAGAATACGGCTGCTGATGGGAAGATACCCTTGTTGTCCTTACCTTCACTCTCACCGAAGAGCTGCTTGTACCATTCAGACATCATTACGAAGCTGGGGTCATAGGAAACGAGCATCTCAACAGACTTTCCCTTTCTGTAAAGGATGTTTCTGAGAGCTGCGTACTTGTAGCAGTCATTGTTGTCGAAATCAGCACAGAAGTCAGCCTGAGCCTTAGCAGCGCCCTTCATAAGGGCATCGATATCACAGCCTGCAACAGCTATAGGAAGAAGTCCTACTGCTGTGAGAACTGAGAAACGTCCTCCAACGTCATCCGGGATAACGAATGTCTCATAGCCCTCAGTGTCAGACAGGTTCTTGAGAGTTCCTCTTGCTTTGTCGGTAGTTGCAAAAATTCTTTCCTTAGCACCTTCCTTGCCGTACTTATCCTCTACCATTTTCTTGAAAATGCGGAAAGCAAGTGCAGGTTCAGTTGTTGTACCGGACTTTGAAATAACGTTTACCGAGAAGTCCTTGCCTTCACAGAGAGCGATTATCTCGTTGAGGTAAGTTGGATTGATGCTGTTGCCGACATAGTATATATCAGGAGTATCCTTCTTCATATTGTTGTAAAGAGGCGATTTGAGCAGCTCGATAGCAGCTCTTGCACCAAGATAGGAACCGCCGATACCGATAACGATGAGGATATCGGAATTAGACTTGATCTTCTCAGCAGCAGCTTTGATCCTTGCAAATTCCTCCTTATCGTAATTGGTGGGAAGCTCTACCCATCCGAGGAAGTCATTGCCGAGACCGGTCTTGCTGTGAAGAGACTCTGCAGCAGCCTCGACCTGAGCTTTGATTCCAGCCATTTCATCAGCATTGATGAAGTCCTTCAGGTATTTGGTGTTAAGTTTTAAAGACATTTGTATTTACCTCCATTATGTACAGTTCGCCCGTACAAAAATAATTTACCATCTTTATGATACTATATTTTCAGGATTTTTTCAAGTACATTTGTAATATTCTTTCCACTTTTGTGCAAACGTAACAATCTCCAACAGTCTATTCTGACAGTTTATACAATATTTTCTTCAAAATAAAGCCATAGGACAATTTATTCACATCATTTTTTACTATAATATCAGTCTCAAAAACCAATTCCTTACCATTATAGAATGCAGCTTTGCCGACCCGCTGCCCTTTAGTCAGAGGAGCATCTAAGAAAGCCGGAAGCACACTGACTGTCCGCAGAGAAGAGCTGCCTCTCGGCACTACAACATCTGAACGTTCAGCAAAGCTCAGCTCCACAGCAGAAGTCTCACCGTTTCGTACCGTAACCGGACGAAGAAGGTCCTCTGGAAAAACAGCGGCAGTCACCTTATAATCGCTGAATCCTTGATTGATGAGACGTTTAGCAGTACCAAAGGAAACATCTTCACTATCAGCTCCAAGTACAACAGCGGCAAACTTCAGTCCAACATCATTAGTCCCGCATTCAGCTATACAATATCCGGCAGCATCCGAATGACAAGCCTTGAATCCGCAGTGTCTGTGATAAGTCCTTGACAGAGTATTCTCACTGACAAGCTCAGTCCTTCCCTCTTTAACGAAGTCCCTCCAGGTGCAGAAATACGGCCTGAGAAACTCATACTCAGAGAGCTCCGAACAAACCATAGAAATGTCAGCACAGGTAGTATATTCCCTTTCGTCATAGTATCCATACGGCGAAATATAAACCGTATCCCTAAGCCCGAGATCAAAGGCTCTGGCATTCATATCCATAGTAAAATCTTCAACTGTCCCAGATGAATTTTCAGCAAGCACAGTCAGAGCATCATTTGCATTTCCGATAATAACACTTTTCAAAAGCTCCTCAACTGTGAGCTGATCTCCCGGTTCAAGCCAAATCACGGAACCAGATGTACCTCTTACACTTTCCGAGGCCGTAAGAACATCGCTCAGCTCATATTGGCCGGCATTTATATCCTCAGCGATAAGCAGTAAAGCCATTAGCTTATTCATATAGCAGCCGTTGAGACGCTGGGCAGAATTATATTCCGATAGGACCGTTCCAGTCTCACATTCAACGAGAATATAGGCATCGGGCAGTACAGGTTCTTCTTTCTTTTTTCCGGCAGAAATAAGTGCAGCAGCAAACAATACAAGTGCAGCGGCAAGAATATAGCGTTTCAAAAGCATCACCTCATTTCAATATATGAGGACAGCTTTCCGGATATTACGGAAAAAAGGCAGCCCGCAGGCTGCCTGACATAAACTTAACACTCGTTCAGTTCTTTTCCGTTGTAATGATGTATGTTCCGATATTATCTCCGGATATTGTATACTTTCCGGAGACAGGAACTCGCGCTGACGCAGCACCGTCCTTAGCTTCCGAAGTGTATATTTCATAAGTTACACCGTTGCAGGTGCAGGAAAAAGCATTGTCAAAGCTGTAGCCTTTGAGAAAGTCAATGTACTCCTCAAGGCAGAAGTTCTTTTCGCCCATAACTGACGCATGAACTTCACCGACGTAGCGAAGATGCCAAGGGCAGAACTCGTGACCGGTCTTTGCTGTTTTTCCCTCTGGGTACCTGACGATAAACCCATATTTTGTACAATTATCTATGACCCAGCTCTCAGCATCGCAGCCGTCATAGGCAAAAATGCCTCCGCAAGCACTGACAGCAAGGTCCACTGTATTTCCCGTAGCTGATTCGGGGAAATACTCCGGGCAGTAAGAGCCCTCTCCAGTAAAAGTATCGTTTGTTCCATACACAATGAAGTCTGTAAGCTCAGTGGCCTCGTAATAATCGGTCATCATCCGATTAAAAGCATCGGCCGCCTCTTCGTTCAGTTTTACAGACTCGCTGACGAGAGTATAGTACTCGTTTTTATATTTAAGCAGGTTTACCATAGTCCCATTTGTAGACTTACCTGCAGGATGTTCGTCGTCTATAATAGCAAGCATCCCTGAAGAAAGCTGTGAATCGGGAATTGTGAGCTCTGAAAACCCAAGATTCTGTACTCCTTCAAAAATAGTTGTTGCCTGTGGATCGTTACTGAGATTAACAGTTTCGTCAGTACTTTTCTCAGTGCGTTTCTCAGGTTTGTCACTTGAAAAATCACCGTTTACAATGATGCTGCTTGTATTCTTCTGGCGCATATCCCTTCTTACGCTGTCTGCTCCGTAAATGCATCCGCAAAATACGACAGTAGCCGCCAGGAACCGCTTCCATCTGAAACGTCCTTTCGCCATTTTTATTCCTCCGATTGTTTTGTTCTTCACATTAAACGGTAATCCGTTTTATTTCTTTTTTCTTTTAGTGTTTTGTCAGTTTGTCGGAGGTTCATATGGCTTTCCTCCGGCGCCATATACACTGTATATACTGAGTGTATCGTAGATGTTGTTCCAGTTTGTTGCTGCCCCGCATAATACGAGAATGTATGTCTTTCCTTTGATCTCCGCAAAGCTCTCTATACAATTTCCGGCTTCGTCGGTATATCCTGTTTTGCCGCCTTCGATGACTACATCCGGCATTTCATCACCGTACATCCTGCTGAACAGGGTGCTTGTGAACCTCAGACCTTCGGGATTCTGCTTTGTTGCTGGCACTGTGTACTCATATGTAGAAAGCACTTTCCTGCAAAGTTCATTTCTGAAAGCATATTCCAGAATAACCGCCATGTCCTCCGCAGTACTGTAGTTCTCCTTGTCATGGAGCCCTATAGGATTCGCAAAATGAGTATTTTTCAGTCCCATATCAACGGCTTTTTCATTCATAAGCTGAACGAAACTCTCTTCAGAGCCTGAAACATAGTCTGCCACAGCCAATGCCGCATCTGCACCTGACATAAGGATCATGCCATAGAGAACATCCTCCAGTGTGGGAGTCTCATCCGGCTCAAACCCTGCTCTTGATGCATCAAGTTCGATCATAGGAGCTACCATATCGTACGTTATTGTAACTCTTTCTGAAAGGTCTGGTATATTCTCTGCAGCTACTATAAGTGACATCACTTTTGTCAGTGATGCCGGATACATTTTCTCTCTGCTTTTTCTCTCTGCAATTATCTCATTATCTTCCATGCAGAAGAGCAAAGCATTCTTTGCATCATAGTCCTTGCTTAGTTCTTTTGTTTTGTTGGTCTTTCTTGGATAAACAACAATAGACGCTGCTGTATCCTCTGGGGTATCTTGAGATATTTCTGTCATAGTTTCTATGCTATCCGCATCCGAAGCTGCCGCTGCACTTGTCCGTGCCTCCGACCGTTCATCCGCATTATCATCCATAACCGCATGGCATGACGTAACAGTTGAAACTACAACGATAAATATCAGAACCAAAAGGAAAACAACTGCGCCGATCTGTAAATATCGTCTTTCAGTCTTGTCTATTCCCTTCCTGTTCATTCTACACCTCAATTTTTTTATATCTCTGCATATAATTATAATATAAAAATCATAAAATGTCAACAGAATCCCAAAAATCTACATATTGCACAAAGTTGCACACTGATTTTCTGCCTTTATTACAAATCCTTTATTCTTCTTATTTTTTCCCAACCAAAAAAGCTGCCGGAACTATCCGGCAGCTTCACTATTATTCACCTATTTCGCTGGCATAATCTGAAAGTTCATCTGCAAGCGTTTTTATATATTTTTTGTTGAGCACTTCACTGAATCCAGCCTTCTTCATTGCTGAGCGGAACTTATAATCGCTGTCATTGCACGATATACGCACTACCCTTTCGTACTTCTCAAGGGCCGCATCCGGGTCATAGAGACAATCCTCCCATATATCAAATGCAGCAAGAGCAGAAACCCCGTAGCTTATGTAGTATCCCGGAGTCTCAAAAATGTGATTTATTTCATAGAATCCTACTCCCGGCAGGTAGTCGCCCATTATCTCATCCCAGCAATTGATAACATCCTCAGGCGTATAGGTGTCCTTGTTCTTCAGCACCTTATACTCAAACTCTCCGACAAAGAATCCCGTTATGACTGCATAGAGCATATCATAGGTCTTTACTACCCTCATTGCCTCCGCCTGGTCTCCGTATATATCGTCGTAGAACTGCATGAACAGAAACTCAAAGCCCTGGGACTGTGTCTCAGCTATATCAAGATTACTGGTGCTGAGGTATGTGGGGATGTCATCATAAAATGTTGCGTAGTAATGCCCGAACTCGTGAACAGGAGTGAGCAGTGCATTGTAGTCCTCATCGTCATAGATATAGATGTGAGCGCTGTCACTCACAGGCAGATTGTCTGTAAAAGAACCATCATAACAGTCATCGCCGGAAGCTATAGTATAGAGCTTGTTTTTCACGAGAACGTCTGCTGCATCGCCTATCTCCTTTGACAGCTTAGGTGCATATTCCTTTATCACCTCGAATGGATCGTCAAATTCCTTTGGTTTGTATATGACATCAGTAGCGCCGTCGCATTTAAAGAAAGCATTCAGAAGATCGTCAGATACAGGCAGTATCTCTTCACGGACAGTCTTGCTCAGTTCGAGTATTTCATCTCCGGTATAATCACGGAAATACTCATCATAAAAGGTCTCCGCATCATACTGTGAAAGCAGATCAAGGTATATCTCTGCACATCTTTCAGCCTTTTCATCTTCGTCCATATCTTCATCGTAGGCAATATCGTGATACTCGTCAAGCTGTTCATCCATTAGTGTATACTCAACTCTGGTATAGCCCTCCAGCTTTTTCAGGGTCAGTGAGGGATCGTCAAAGGCCTCTACGTCAACATTGTCAAGTATCAGATCATCAAACATATACGAGTATTCCTCGCTCTGCTTTCCCTTTATGAAGGCATATGTTATAAGGCTGTTGGTGATATATACATTCTCGAAAGAATCATCATATTCAGCCTCAAGTTTTTCATTGTTCCAGTCAAGATAATAAGGTATCATCAGCTTAGATGAAGTCTCATAGACTATATCCATGTCATCCAGAAGAAGATCAATATCCTTCTGGATGTTCTCCTCATTTTCGGAGACTTTCAGATCATCCATAAGCTGCCTTGCGTGTTCACGGACCTGCTCCAGATCAGCAGAGTCCTTTTCTATCACAAAGTCCGGACGTTCACCACTGTTTTCGTCCTCTTCTTTCACCTCATCATCGGCAGAAGAAGTTGTGGTTTCCGGTTCCTCTGTAGTCTCCTCCTCTTCATCTTCCTCTGTTGTGTCAGCAGTCTCATTTTCCTCAGAGCTCTCAGAGGAACTGCTCGTATCAGATGAATCCATCTTGCTGAGACTGCATGAGCAGAACGGCACAGCCATGGAACAGGCTGTCAGAAATGCGATAATGCGATATTTGGTCATTTATACTCCTTTCGTGGCGAGCAGCTTAGCTGCTGCGGACGGGATCTCATAAATATGTTCAGCTATAATATCAGCATTTGAAAGTTCTTCTCTTGTACCGTAACCATAGGCACAGCCAATAGACGGAAGTCCATTCTGTACGGCAATATCAATATCGTGGAATCTGTCTCCGACTACCACGAACGGGCCGCTGTGGCTCGGCGAGATCCTGCGGAATATCTCATATTTCGGTATAAAATCGAAAGCCTCACAGCAGTAGAAATAGCTGAAGAACCGGTCGAGTTTAAAGACTCTTCTGTGACGCTCCATATAGTGAAAACGGCAGTTGCTGAGGAATATAAGTGTATGTCCCTGAGAGCGGAGGTCTGAGAGCATCTCTTCTGCGCCGTCAAAAAGTGCCCCTTCTCCCCTCTCAATTCTTTCAGCCATATTCTGTCCAAGGCGGACTCTTGCTTCCTCACGGATGTCTGTGTCAAGCTCCGGATGGAACTGCCCCCACATATCGGTGGAATTGAACCCCAGCCAGCAGCTTATCTCATCATCGGAATACTCCTTGGGAGCTATATATCCACCGTCAGAAAGCCATTTCATCGTATCACGAAAGGCAGGGGCATAAGTCTTCATGGAATTGTGTATGGTACCGTCGTAGTCCAAAATTATGTCAGCCATCAGTCCTCTATCTCTCGGATAAGGTTTATCATCTCGATAGCGCCTTCAGCACACTCACTGCCCTTATTGCCAGCCTTGGAACCGGCTCTTTCAATGGCCTGCTCGATATTCTCTGTAGTTATAACGCCGAACATCACTGGTATATCGCTCTGGAGAGATACCTGTGCAATTCCCTTTGCTGCCTCATTGCATACAAGGTCATAGTGTGATGTGCTTCCTCTGATGATAGCTCCCAGGCAGATAACCGCATCATATTTGCCGGACTTCGCCATTTTGGAGGCGATAAGCGGTATCTCAAATGCTCCGGGGACCCATGCGATGTCTATTGAATCCTCATGTACATCATGACGCTTTAACGTGTCGATAGCTCCGCCAAGGAGCTTGGATGTGATGAACTCGTTGAAACGTGCAACAACGATGCCGATGCGTGTGTTTTTTGCAATAAGATTTCCTTCGTAAGTTTTCATGATTTTTCTCCTTTAATCTTTGATAAGCGGATTTTCATAGCCGTGTTTCTGATACCAGTCAGCCAGCATCTTCACGGTCCTTATGCTTTTCGTTCCTATCTGGAACTTTGCAGGTCTTGTGCTTCCGGGGGTGTATATCTCAAGAGCTGAGCCCTTGAATTCATAGCTGACCTCTGATGACGGAGCGTACTTCCTGCCGAATGACAGCGATCTGCATACGCCCTTAGGAGTAAGGATAACTCCGCATACTGAGGGTATAGATATAAGTACTGCAAGGGCAATGAGTCCGAGAGCCGTGTCATGTCCTTTTCCGATAATAAATACCGCAAAGGACAATATTGTTACTATCCCGGCACATATCAGCATCTCTGCCGAATAGACCAGAGCCTTTTCTTTTTCACGTATGAAAGCAGTCAGCCATGACACAGTCATGAGAGCCGAAACTGCAAGCAGCACTACAGCTACAACAAAAATAATCGTTTCGAGAACAGTCATGGCTCACCTCAATAATCAAGTATGTGGCCCATTTTGTCACGCTTGGTCTTTAAGTAGAAGAGGTCGTAGGCTGTCGCATCTACCTGTATCGGAACACGCTCTTTTATTTCAAGTCCGAAGCCGCTGAGTCCATATACCTTATCAGGGTTGTTGGTAAGAAGGCGCAGAGTCTTGCAGCCAAGCTCCCGAAGTATCTGTGCTCCGATGTAATATTCTCTCATATCACCGGGGAATCCCAGTGCGAGGTTTGCTTCAAGAGTATCCATTCCCTGGTCCTGCAGTTCATAGGCTCTGAGCTTATTTATAAGGCCTATCCCTCGGCCCTCCTGTCGCATATACAGAAGAATGCCTCGTCCTTCTTTTTCTATCTGGTTCATCGCAGCCGCAAACTGCTGGCCGCAGTCACATTTGAGAGACCCGAAAGCATCTCCTGTAAGGCACTCGGAATGTACACGGCAGAGTATATTCTCACCGTCTCCTATATCACCCTTTACAAGTGCAACATGATGTTCACCGTTGAGCTTGTTCACAAATCCGATAGCTCTGAAATATCCGTACTTTGTGGGCAGTTTTGTGTCTGCGACCTTCTCAACCAGTACGTCGTTGCACTTGCGGTAATCCTTCAATGCCTGAATGGTAATGAACTTCATTCCCCATTCCTTTGCTTTCTCCTGAAGCTCCGCTGAACGCATCATTGTACCGTCATCACGCATTATCTCACAGCAGAGTCCGCACTCCGGCAGGCCTGCAAGGCGCATCAGGTCAACAGTTGCTTCTGTGTGACCCTCTCTTTCAAGTACGCCGTTCTTCCTGGCAGTCAGCGGGAACATATGGCCCGGACGTCGGAAGTCCTCTGGCTTCGCATCAGGTGAAACGCACTTCCGGGCTGTATATCCCCTTTCCTCTGCTGATATTCCTGTAGTTGTATCCACATGGTCGATAGATACCGTGAACGCAGTGGAGTGGTTGTCGGTATTGTAATCCACCATTTGCGGAAGATGCAGCTTATGACAAAGCTCGATGCTCATAGGCATACAGATAAGTCCTTTGGCATGAGCTGCCATAAAGTTGACATTCTCCGTAGTTGCAAACTGTGCGGCACATATCATGTCGCCTTCGTTTTCTCTGTCCTCGTCATCTGTGACAAGGATTATCTCACCGCTGCGGAGCGCCTCTAAAGCCTCTTCCACAGTGTTGTACTGAAAATTTTCAGACATTGCTTACCTCCTGAGTTATTTATCCGGAATATTAGAATCCGTATTTTGCAAGAAAGTCCATTGTGATCCCCGACTGAGCCGGCTGCTCCTCTGCGGGGCTCATGAGCTTTTCTATGTACTTGCCTATAATGTCATTTTCAAGGTTCACTGCATCTCCGACCTTTTTTGTTCCAAGGATAGTCTCCGATGCAGTGTGCGGTATCACTGATACGCTGAATGTATCTTCTGTTACCTTAGCCACAGTAAGGCTGATGCCGTCGATAGCCACAGAGCCTTTTTCTACGATGTACCTCATTATCTCCTGCGGCGCAGATATTTTGTACCATATTGCTATACCGTCCTTCTGAATGCCGCATATCCTGCCAGTGCCGTCTATGTGCCCGGAAACTATATGCCCGCCAAATCTGCCGTTGGCTGCCATAGCTCTTTCAAGATTGACAGGACTTCCAGGATGCAGGTCACCGAGAGATGACCGGTTCAGTGTCTCGTTCATTACATCTGCCTGAAAACTGCTGCCGCTGAGATCGGTTACCGTAAGGCACACTCCGTTAACTGCAATGCTGTCACCAAGTTTAGTATCAGATAGCACCTTTGATGCCTTTATCCTTATATAAGAAGTGACTGTCCCCTTCTTTAACGACTCAACGGAACCTGTCTCTTCAACTATCCCTGTGAACATACCTCACCCTGCTTTCTATCATTATATCTTCTCCGAAATGCTTTATATCCGCAGTTACCAGCTTGTAGCACAAGTCCGGTGAATCAGCTCCTGCTCCGCCTACTGGAGACTTTGCTCCGGCTCCGCCGAAGATCTTTGGTGCGATATATGCACGAACACGGTCTGCGATGCCGTATTCAAGTGCAGACCAGTTCAGCTCAGCTCCGCCTTCAAGGAGGATACTGTCTATCTTCATCGCTCCCAGCTTTTGCATAAGATCGTTGAGGTCCAACCGTCCGTTTTTCTCAGCGGCTGTTAATATCGTACATCCTCTGTCTCTGTACGGCCTGAATTTCTCTTCATCAGTGCAGACAGTCGCTATTATCGTAGGTACACGGTCAGCAGTCCGGACTATATTGCTTTCAAGAGGAGTCCGCAGATTAGAATCACAGATTATCCTTATAGGATCTCTGCCGCCTTCAATACGGCAGGTCAGCATAGGGTCATCGGCAAGGACCGTACCGACTCCTGCCATGATAGCACTGTGTCTCAGCCTCTGATACTGAACATCCTGCCTCGACTCCTCACCGGTCACCCACTTCGACTCTCCGGTATGACAGGCTATCTTTCCGTCCATGGTCATAGCATACTTCATCGTCACAAAAGGCAGTCCTGTAGTTATGTAATGGAAAAATATATCATTTATACTGTCGCATTCTTCCCTGAGAACATCCTCGATAACTTCAATTCCATGCTCTCTGAGTATCTTTACACCCTTTCCTGCTACCAGTGGATTGGGATCAGCAGAGCCGATAAATACTCGTTTTATTCCGTGTTCTATGACCGCATCTGTACAGGGCGGCTGCTTTCCATGATGACAGCATGGTTCAAGAGTGACATACATATCTGCACCTGCACAGTTAATGCCCTTTGACTCACAGTCTGCAAATGCGTTCCTCTCAGCGTGAGGCTCGCCGTACTTCTGATGCCATCCTTTTCCTATCACTACACCGTCCCGGACTATGACTGCTCCGACCATAGGATTCGGAGAGACATGGCCAATTCCATTCAGTGCAAGTCCGACCGCCATTCTCATATATTCCTCGTGGGACATAACGTCCTCCTTCCTGTGAAAACAAAAAGCCCCGAAAATACTTCGGGGCGGCAGATCATTATTCAGCGCCGGAGCGCAGATTCATCTTCTTTCATCCGGACTTTTACCGTCGGCTCCGGGATCACACCGGATCAGCCGCATTGCGGCTCGCAGGCTTTACTGCCGGTCAGGAATCGCACCTAACCCTGAAGATATTTCATATAACGTTTACATTATAACACACTGACAGA
>CACWPR010000032.1 GCA_902762855.1 Ruminococcus flavefaciens | reverse complement strand
GCAATGAAGTCCGGAAATGGTATGTTCATAAGCTGGAGGTGGAATGCCAATGACTCTGATACAGCAGAGTTCAGGCTCTACCGTGACGATACTCTTATCTACACCAGCAAGTCCGGTGATGCTACGAGCTTTTATGACGCATCCGGAAAAACAACTTCAAAATATCGAGTTGACACTGTAGAGAACGGAAGTGTAGTTGCATCTGATAACTGTAAATTCACATCAGGCAGCACGTATTTTGACATACCGCTGAAGAGTCCCGGAAGCCAGTATTCGCCTAACGACTGCTGTGTAGGCGACGTTGACGGGGACGGTCAGTACGAGATATTCCTGAAGTGGGACCCGAACAACTCAAAGGACAACTCCCAGAGCGGAGTTACTGACAAGGTATATATCGACTGCTACACTCTTGAGGGCAAGCAGCTCTGGCGTGTGGACCTTGGCGTGAATATTCGTGCAGGACAGCATTACACTCAGATGTGTGTTGCAGACTTTGACTGCGACGGCAAGGCAGAGCTCATAACCAAGACTGCCGACGGTACCAAGGACGGCAAGGGCAAGGTCATAGGCGACGGCAGCAAGGACTACAGAACAGGCACCGGAACCATACTGACAGGTCCGGAGTACCTTACACTTTTTGACGGACAGACCGGTGCAGCACTTGACACCATCGACTACCCTGTACCGAGAGGGGATGCCACAAGTGCGAATGCAAAGAAAACATGGGGAGATAACTACGGAAACCGCTGTGAGCGTATGAACAGCGGAATAGCTTATCTTGACGGTGTACATCCGAGTGCTATATATGGCAGAGGATACTATACAAGACTCACATGGGCAGCTATAGATGTAAAGGACAATAAGCTGGTCAAGAGGTGGGTGTATGATACAGGATTTGACAGCAAGACACCAGGCTGGGGCTGCGGCAACCATAACGTAATGGTAGCAGACGGCGATAACGACGGCAAGCAGGAGATATATACCGGAGCAAACTGCATAGACGATAACGGAAAGCTGCTCTGGACTACCGGACAGAAACACGGCGACGCTATGCACGTAGGTGACCTTATACCGGACCGTGAAGGCCTGGAGGTATGGGTGTGCCATGAGGACAACCCCTACGGCGAGTCATGTATAGACGCCAAGACAGGAAAGGTAATATTCCATATCAACAACTCTAAGGACACCGGACGCTGCGCTGCTGACAATATATGGGCAGGCAACAAGGGAGCAGAGTTCTGGGGAGCTGCTGACGGCAATATGTACAATTCTGCCGGCAAGCAGATAGATACCAAGAGACCTGCGATGAATTTCTTTATCTACTGGGACGGAGACCTTGAGCGTGAGATACTTGACGGTACAGCTATCACAAAGATGACCGGTCAGGGCAAGTTCGACCGTATATTTACCGCAGACGGATGCGGCTCAAACAACAGCACAAAGTCAGTTCCATGCATGACTGCTGACCTCTTTGGTGACTGGAGAGAGGAGCTCATTCTCAGGACTAATGACAATACAAAGCTCCGTGTATGGTGTACAAATTCCACGACAAAGGTACGTCTTACAACACTTATGCACGATATGCAGTACCGTGCACAGAACTGCTGTCAGCAGTCCTCATACAACCAGCCTCCTCATGTGAGCTACTATCTTGGCAGCGATGCACCGCTTCCGGCAAGACCGGATATAAAGCTCAACAATACCCCCGGCAGCTATACTCCTCCGGAGCCTGTAGGCGGTGACCTTATAAAGAATCTTAATGTACTTGACACCGCAAACAGCAGCGGCTGGGAATTCTCAAAGGGCGGAAAGACCGGTTCTAAGGTATTTGGTGACAGAGACTATACCTATACATCTATCCCTTCTGTTCTTGCAGATGCTGAGTCTATACTTACAGCCTGCAACTCAAAGAACACTGACAGTTCACTTGCAGAATTCGATGCAGGCAGGAAGATAGACGTCTATGTGCTCCTTGATGAGAGGGTGGAGCAGAATGGTACTGTACCGACATGGCTCGGTTCATGGAACAGAACTGATATGACTGCACAGACAGATAATGATGTAACTTTCGTTCTCTATAAAAAGACATATGACCAGGGAGCGAAGGTATCACTTGGTACAAATGGAATGAAGGGTACAGTTGTAAACTATACCGTATTTGCAGCAGAGGCTGCCGCAGAGCCTGTTACAACAACGACAACAACTACTACAACTACTACGGCTACAACAACTACTACAACACCTCCTGTAACACCGGACCCGGAGCTCCCGCCTGTAACTATATGGGGCGATGTTGACTGTGACGGTTATGTAAAGATGAACGATGCGATACTGATAATGCAGAGCATTGCAAATCCCGGAATGTACGGACTTAACGGCACTGCTGAGAGACATATGGAATTACAGGGACGTGCAAACGGAGACGTTAATAACAGCGGCGACGGATTATCTGTAAGGGATGCACTGGCCATACAGAAATACTGTCTTGAACTTATCCCGGAACTCCCAGAAAAATAATAATGCAAAAGGACTGCTGCGGCAGTCCTTTTTGTTATCTATGCCAAACAAAAAGAACTGTATAAAAATAATTTTCTGTGAGCATAATACGGAAAAAGAGTGCAATTTTGTGAAAAAAGCTGAAATTGGGAAGCTGTATACCGTTTGGATTGACAACATTTTGCTGACGTGTTAAAATTATTATATCAAAGTTATCACTTTCTATAGGATGAAACTATAACCATTTCCGGAGACCTCCGGTATAATATCCATTATTGGAACAAGGAGTAGATAAAATGCTCGAATTGAAAAATATACGCTACGATGTGGACGATAATAAAGGCCGTGTCGAGATACTGAAAGATGTGAGCTTTACAGTGGAGAGCGGCAAGTTCGTTGTCATCACCGGACCTAACGGCGGCGGAAAGTCCACTATTGCAAAGCTGATAGCAGGAGTCAACAAGTCCACCGGCGGACAGATACTTTTCGACGGCGAGGACATCACAGAAAAAAGTATCACTGACCGTGCAAGAATGGGCATCAGCTATGCCCTCCAGCAGCCTGTGAGATTCAAGGGAATACGTGTATTAGACCTTCTCAGGATAGCAGCCGCAAAGACACTTTCTGTTGCTGAGGCCTGCGAGTACCTTTCAAGGGTAGGTATGTGTGCAAGGGACTATATCGACAGAGAAGTCAACGACAGCCTTTCAGGAGGCGAGCTGAAGAGAATAGAGATAGCAACAATACTTGCCCGCAGTACAAAGCTCTCGGTATTTGATGAACCTGAAGCAGGAATAGACCTCTGGAGCTTCCAGAGCCTTATAAATGTATTTGAGAATATGCGTAAGGAGATAAAGGGAAGTTCGATCCTTGTAATATCTCACCAGGAGCGCATACTCCGGATCGCAGACGAGATAATCGTAGTTGCTGACGGACGTATCAGTAAGCATGGCCCCGGAAGTGAGATACTTCCTGAGCTTATCGGTACACAGTCAGCAGTAAATAGCTGTGATAAACTCATCGAAAGGAGCTGAGACCATGGATAATATTCAGAAGAGGATACTTGAAGAGGTCGCTGACCTCCACGATGTGCCTGAGGGAGCTTATAACATCAGAGCCAACGGTGAGAGTACAGGCAGAAGGAGCACGGCTAACATAGAGATAATCTCAAAGCCTGAGGGAAATGGTATCGACATACGTATAAAACCCGGCACCAGGAATGAGAGCGTCCATATCCCTGTAGTGCTCAGCGAGAGCGGACTCAAGGAGACTGTATATAACGACTTTTACATCGGTGAGGACAGCGACGTCCTCATAGTAGCAGGCTGCGGAATACACAACTGCGGAGTGCAGGACTCCGAGCACGACGGAATACATCGCTTCTATGTGGGAAAAAATGCACGTATCCGATATGTTGAAAAGCATTACGGTGAGGGTGACGGTACCGGAAAGAGGATACTCAACCCCGGCACTGAGGTCTACATGGAAGAGAACAGCTATGCAGAAATGGAAATGGTACAGATAAAGGGCGTTGACTCTACAGAGCGGCTCACAACAGCAGACCTTGGAAAGGGAGCTAAGCTGGTAGTGAAGGAGCGCCTGATGACTCACGGTTCACAGAGTGCAGTCAGTGTGTATAAGGTGGAGCTCAACGGGGAGGGTGCAAGTGCAGACGTTGTATCACGTTCAGTTGCCCGTGACGATTCATACCAGAAATTTGATGCCTGCCTGACAGGAAATGCTCCATGCCATGGTCACACAGAGTGCGATTCCATAATCATGGACAACGGCCACATCCTTGCCGTACCTCAGCTTGAAGCAAAGAATACAGATTCCGAGCTCATCCATGAGGCAGCTATAGGAAAGATAGCCGGCGAACAGCTCATAAAGCTGATGACTCTGGGACTTACCGAGGCAGAGGCAGAAGAGCAGATAATAAACTGATTCCTTAAATAAAAAACACCGGACAGAGGGACTGCTCCAATGGGAGAACAGTATCTGTCCGGTTATTTTTATGCGCCTGGAGGAGTGACCATACTGCGGCGGTAGTCCGAGAAAAGCTGGCGGAAATTATGCTTATCAGCGAACCACAGAGCAGATGAATACATTACCTGTCCGTGGTCAGAGAAGACCATTCTTGTCAGTTCTATCCTCATGAACAGCTTTTTTTGCAGTTTAAGGCACTCAGGGTTATCAGCGATTGAGTTGAAGTATGCGAGGTAGCAGATGAGCAGACAAATGAGATCGGGATCATTTTTGAGTTTTTTCTCACCTTCAAGACTGATAAGGTGTTTGAGTTCATCAAGGAGCATATCAGGTACACGCATATCCGAGCTGTCGCCTATACGGAATATTTCCGGCAAATGGCTGTATTCAGGGAAACGTACAGCAATGCTCTCAGCGACGAGACTTCTCATGACACCAATTACATACAGGAAAAAGGAGTCTGGAGTCTTGTCCGGGTCCATGATGCCTTTAGAGGCAACTATATCCGCACATTCCGATGCGGCCCGTATGTATTTATCAAGTTTATGAGACTTGTTTTTGTCCTTGGGTAACATAATTTCACTTCCGATCGTGATGTAGGATTAAAAAGTCAAATGCCAATGGCAGGGAAGATAAAGTCAGTCCAAAGTCATTTCACAGCCGCCCACTGGTCTGACGTAGAGAACGTTACAGGAACCCGGACCGAATACTCTGTCCATTTCAGCGGCATAGGACTCAGCCATGTATGTCGGCAAGAAAGCCTGGATGGTCCCGGCAAATCCTCCGCCGTGAACTCTCTGGGCACCGCATCCGCTGAGAGTTCTTGAAGTCAGCATGAGCGCAAGAGGTATCTCCTGTTTTTCGGGAGTTCGGGAGGAATAAAGATTCTGTAGCAGTTGGGCAGATGAAAGTCCTGACTGGTTCACCAGTGCAAAGAAAGTCTCCGTATCTCCGGAGCGGAGAGCATTGGTCTCTTCCACCGCACGTCTGTTTTCAGCAAAGAAATGGGAAGCACGGAGCAGTTCACGGTCAGAGCAGCTTTTTCTGAGCTCCGGTATCTTCTGATAGAACAGTTCTTCATCAACTTCTCTGAGGACCTTGCCGCCAAGAAGCTCCGCAACGTGGCACATCTCATGGGAAACAGCGGAGTAGTCAGGGGTCAGGTCCTTATGACTGCCCTTTGTATCAGTGATGCATACAGCAAAACCTGCGGACTGGAAATCGAAGTCAACAGTTTCGATAACAGGGGACTCCGGGTCATTGAAGTCGATGAAAACGAATCCACCTACGGAGCTTACCATCTGGTCCATGAGGCCGCTTGCCTTGCCGAAGTATACATTCTCAGCGAACTTTCCTATCTTAGCTATCTCGACAGCACCTGCCTGTCCATTATTGTAGTGTCTGTCGATAATAGTGCCTACGAGGACCTCGAAGGCTGCGGATGAAGAAAGGCCGCTGCCGGTGAGTACATCAGATGTGGTATAGGCATTAAAACCGCCGACTTTAATACCCATTTCAGCAAATCCTGCTGCAACACCTCTGATAAGCGATGCTGAGGAGCCTTTTTCACTGTCAGCAGGTACAAGTGAGCCGAGGTCGACTTCATCAGCAGGATGTCCCTCCGATTTTATACGGATGACACCTTCATCATGAAAGCTCACGATAGCTATGACGTCAAGACCCACTGATGCAGCCAGTACGCAGCCATGCTGGTGGTCGGTATGGTTTCCGCCGACCTCAGTTCTGCCGGGTGCAGAAAAGACTTTTATGTCTCCGCACTGAGGGTAGAGCTTTGAGAAGTTCTCAGCCGCAGAGAGGTATCTTGCCCGCTGTCTGAGGATGGTGCGGTCAGAATTGCCGTAGAGTCTGCGGAGCTGTTCATCAAAGCTGCCGGAGGAGATGCCGTTAACATATTCATTGATATTCATTCAGAAACTCCTTTATTTTGAGGGTATACTACTATTATAAATGAAAAACACAAAAAAATCTATAGTTTTGGCAAAATATCTTCCGACTCAACTGCCAAAACGAAGGACCTGTTTTTAGTAGTTTTCACGAAAATGCTTATCAAATCAATAAAGTATTGACTTAATAAAGAAAATGGTGTATACTTTAATTAAACTATCGGTGCTTAATTAATGAGCGCCAGGTTAAACCATAGGGTGAATAGAAGGAGTTAAAAAATGAGCAGCATAAGAATCATAGGCGATAGCCTGGCAAATATCCCGTGGCAGGAAAAGCCGCAGGGCTGTACTGCACCTGTATGGAGGTACACAGAAAATCCCGTGATCGGAAGGAACCCTCTTCCTGAGGTCGCAAGGATATTCAACAGCGCTGTCCTTCCGTACGGCGAGGGCTTTATCGGTGTGTTCCGAGGCGAGCAGCGAGACGGTATGCCACACATCTATCTCGGAAGGAGCCGTGATGCGATACACTGGGAGTTTGACGAAGAGAAAATAAACTTCACAGACAAGGACGGAAATTCCTTTATGCCCATTTATGCCTACGACCCACGGCTTGTACGCATAGATGATACATATTACATTATGTGGTGTCAGGACTGCTACGGCCCGTCCATAGGCATAGCGGAGACCAAGGACTTCCGCACTTTTACAAGGCTTGAGAATCCATATCTTCCGTACAACCGCAACGCAGTGCTGTTTCCGAGGAAGGTCGGCGGCAACTACATGATGCTTTCACGTCCCTGCGACAACGGACATACGGCATTTGGTGATATATTCATCTCAGAAAGTCCTGACATGGAATTCTGGGGACGTCACCGCCATGTTATGGGAAAGTCGGACCGCTGGTGGGAGAATCTTAAAATAGGCGGAGGCGCCGCTCCTATCGAGACTGACAAGGGCTGGCTGCTGTTCTATCACGGAGTAGTGAATACCTGCAATGGCTATGTTTACAGTATAGGCGCTGCGATACTTGATATAAACGAGCCTTCAAAGGTGCTCCACCGCTGCGGCAACTATATCCTTGCACCTGAGGAGTGGTATGAGGAGAGGGGATTTGTACCTAACGTATGTTTCCCCTGTGCAGCACTTACAGACGCAGATACCGGACGTATAGCTATTTACTACGGATGTGCTGACAGCTACGTCGGAGTAGCATTCACAACAGTTCAGGAGCTGTGGGATTATATTATTGCACACGATGCTGCTGATGAAAGTGATTTTGAGATAGGACTGAGATAATACAGAACGTCCCTTTCATGGAATACCAGAAAGGGACGTATTTTTATGTTATGCTTTCCAGCTTCAAGCGAAGCTTTTTGATTATCTTCTTTTCAAGCCGGGAGATATAGGATTG
Organism: Ruminococcus flavefaciens; assembly: GCA_902762855.1. Classification (GTDB taxonomy): domain Bacteria; phylum Bacillota; class Clostridia; order Oscillospirales; family Ruminococcaceae; genus Ruminococcus; species Ruminococcus flavefaciens_V. The sequence goes on along the minus strand of CACWPR010000032.1, from coordinate 19,173 downwards.
TGATATTCCTATCTGGTCAGCCACTTCCTTCTGGGTCTTTTCCTTTCCGTCGATAAGTCCGAAGCGCATTTCCATTATTTCCCGTTCTCTGTCGCAGAGCCCTGCAACTGCGGAGCGGATGAGCTCACGCTCGGCTTCTGTTTCGATGCCCTTGTTTACAATGTCATCATCAGTTCCGAGTACATCTGAGAGGAGGAGCTCATTTCCGTCATAGTCTATGTTGAGCGGCTCGTCTATAGACAGGTCGTTCCGGTACTGGGAGGACTTCCGGAGGAACATGAGTATCTCGTTTTCAATGCACCGGGACGCATAAGTCGCCAGCTTTATGTTCTTTGTGGGACAGAACGTATTGACTGCTTTTATCAGACCTATAGTGCCGATAGATACAAGGTCCTCGATGCCTATACCGGTAGACTCGAATTTCTTTGCTATGTATACGACCAGCCGGAGATTGTGGACTATCAGAGTTTTCCTGGCATCGGGATCATTTTCTGTGAGACGGATGAATACCTCCGATTCCTCCTGTTTTGTCAGCGGAGGAGGGAGGGTGTCAGGTCCGTTGATGTAGTAGACTCCGCCGCATTTTTTACGTGAACTTAGACTGCGTAAGGTACGGCCGAGCAGTTCACGGATGCTCATTATCGGCCGAAGGAAATTGCATATCTGTGTTCTTCTTTGTTCTTTCATGATGTACTCCTTTGCATTGTCATTTTTGACCCTCTGTGAGCGGGTCATCTTTTCAGAAGTGATGGATTGAATATAGCCATTCCGGAGCTTTCACCAAGTCCTATCATGGCATTGACAGACTTCCGTTCTCCGGAATCGCTGTTCATGATGAGGACCTCGTCCGGCCTGAAGACCGGCATCAGCCCGCTGCCGGACACAGTACCGCATGGAAGGAGACGGAAACCTCGTGGGAGCTTGCTGTAAATATCTGTACCCTCCGGCAGGAATCCGTCAGGACCGCACACTATTACCGGAATGCCTGTAAAGTGGTCAGTAAGGACATTGCCTGTATCAGCAAGTCCGGAGAGCTCGGTCAGCTTGTCTTTGTAGCGGATGATGACCTTGTAGCAGTTGGCATCACCGGCGAAGGTCAGGCGCTTTATGAGGCAAACAGCTATGTAGAGTCCGGCTGTTGACAATATAAGAATGAGAAGGGAGAAGTCGATATAGAAGAAGGAATTCCCTATGTGAACGAAGTCTGGTCTCAGCCATGAATATACAGCGCTGACAGTACCGGCGAGGATGAAATTTGCTCCGAAGAAGGCGGCAGTATTCTTGAACAGCCGTTTTTTGCCGTGAACACCGAAAGCAAGAATAACTATAGTCACTGCTGCCGCTGACTTTACAGCAAGCATTGAGAGTGTGCCGAGCTTTGGAACGAGTATCAGCAGAGAGAAAAGGCTCCCGTAAACCGCCGCCGCCGCACATCTTTTAGCGCTCATAGCAGAGCTTGTGATGCCGGCAGTTATCTTCAGCAGGAAGCAGTTGACGTAGATATTCAGCACGATGAGAACATCCACATAGATAGTCTCCATAAAGTACCTCCTTATTCATTCGTCATAGATATTATACTCCGGAGGCAGTGAGAAATATGTCATAATCTGCGGTAAAAAAATAAGGTCCTCCTGAGTTGACAGGAGGACCCTTGTGAAAAGTCGTGTTACATGAAAATGGGAGCGATTGCACTGAGAGCAAGCAGGAAGGCGAGTACCAGCATACCTATCCTGATAATGAGCTTTCTGCCGTCTTTTTCGGGAGCCTTTTCAGCAGGCTGATAAACAGCCTGGGTAGTTTTTTTGTAGTTGTTCTTCTTCTTTTTCTGAGCCATTCAAATCACCTCTCAATGTTTATTTCTTGCACGTTTTTTGCGGTTGGGAATGTAGTCTGAGAATATATCTTTTTTATTTTTGGAGCCGTATGCTTTAGCCTTGCGGTCAAAACGCGGTTTGTCTCCGCTGCGGTGTGAGGACTGTCTCCGTAGGGGCAGCTCTGTGCCTTTCCAGGCCTTGACCTGTACCTGGTGACCGTTTATCCTGATAGAATCGGTGCTGTCGATTATGTAATCGAGCTCCGACTCCGGGACCTCGACTGTAGTATGTTCATCGTAAATATCTATCTTGCCGAAGTCACGGCCGGACATTCCGGTAGCGTCAACAAGAGCTCCGAGGATGAAGTTAGGAGCGATACGTTTGCTCCTGCCTATGCTTATGTCCACTTTTACGGTCTTTGCACCGTCACGTCTGCCCTTCCGGAGGGGCCTTGCAGCCTCAAATTCAGGCAGAGAGTCGATTTTCTTCTGGATGGCACTGTTTATCACCCTTGCAGCAGCCTCCCGGTAGTCTATGCCGTTTGCGGCAAGGCGGTCGAGAATGTCATAAGCATGGTGACTTGCCTCAGAGGAGCTGATAGTATTTATCAGAGCTTCCTTTTTCATAGCGATTATATCCGACTTATCAGGCAGCGGCATCTGCTGTATGGATGCGTGGGTGAATCGTTCAAGTGCACGGAGGTCAGAGAGCTGTCTGCGGCCTGTGATAAGGGTATAAGCGGCTCCGGACTTTCCGGCACGGCCTGTACGGCCGATACGGTGGATGTAGTACTCATTGTCCTGGGGGAGGTCGTAGTTGAAAACGGCATCTACACCGCTTACATCTATGCCCCTTGCTGCGACGTCCGTTGCGACAAGTATTTCGGTAGCCTTGTTCTTGAAGCTGTTCATTACCTGAGTTCTCTGAGCCTGTTTCATATCTCCGTGGAGTCCTGCTGCTCTGAAACCTGCCTTTGCGAGCTCATCTGAGAGCTGGTCCACCATAGCCTTGGTATTGCAGAATACCATAGCCGACGAGGGGGTGTATGCGGCAAGAAGGAGTTTAAGGGCATCGGTTTTGCGTCCCATAGCCACTTCGAAGTAGAACTGTTCGATGAGCTCTACGGTTTTCTGAGCAGTCTTGATCCTGACCTGCACCGGGTCGTGCTGGAATTTATCAGTGATCGCCATTATTTCCGGCGGCATGGTAGCGGAGAAGAGAACAGTCTGCCTGTCCTCCGGTATATCTGCGAGGATAGTTTCGATGTCCTCTCTGAAGCCCATATTGAGCATTTCGTCGGCCTCATCGAGAATGACAGTGCGTATACCTTCAAGCTTCAGAGTACGTCTGCGGATGTGGTCCATTACACGGCCGGGAGTGCCGATGACGATATTGGCTCCACGTTTCAGTTCAGATATCTGTTTATCCATGCTTGCACCGCCGTAGACAGCGCAGGTCCTGACGCCTTCCTTGTATTTTGCGAATTTGCGTATCTCACCTGCGGCCTGCATTGCAAGCTCACGGGTAGGGCAGAGGATGAGAACAGCGGCAGTCTTTTTTTCCGCCGGTGATATGCTTTCAACAGCCGGTATGCCGAAGGCAGCGGTTTTTCCGGTACCTGTGTTGGAGCGTCCCACAACATCTCTTCCTTCCAGAAGGAGGGGGATACTTTTTTCCTGTATTTCAGTCATATCTGTGTATCCGAGCTCGTCTACAGCCCGGATGAGTTCCTGTGATAGATTAAGTTCGTTAAAGTGCATTGATTATCCTTTCATGTTTAGACGTGCCGTAAAAAAGCTCCCGCAAAGGGAGCTCTTTTCAGTTGAGTTTAGCTTTGGCCTTTTCGGTGAATCTTTCACCGTAGACCACGAATCGTTTGTGTGTACCGTTTCCGATAGAACCCTTGCTGTCTGATGCGCTGACGTCGAATACGAGCTCACGGCCGTTGACCTCTTTTAGAACAGCCTTGGCAGAAACTGTCATTCCTTCGGGAGTTGCGGCGGTATGCTGTACATTCATCTCAGTCCCGACGGTAGTCTCATCTCCTTCAAGGAAGGGAGCGATGCAATTGCAGGCAGCCTTTTCCATGAGCATCACCATTATAGGTGTAGCAAAAACTTCAAGACTTCCGCTGCCAACATTAACAGCGAGCTCGGCAGGTGAAACGGTAAGAGATGCGGTGGCTTCAGCACCTATTTCAAGGTCCATCATAAGTCAGTCTCCTTTATCGGTAATAGGCGAAGTTGAATACAGGTCGCCTATTACACGGTCATAAGTGAGTATATCCAGTTCTTCGTTGTGAGGTGTCTCAGCATTGAATGATGTGGAGTAAACGGGCATAGTTTTCAGGAAGTTCATCATCTTCTGGATGAAAGCGTCATGAGGAGCGTCAATGATGTCCAGGATAACATAAGGAACGTAGAAGAATGAGAACTTTTCCTTAGGAACATCTGAGAAGTCAGCATCGTAGTTAGCCCAGAGGAAGTAAGTCTGCTCATAGAGGATACTGCAATTGTCGCCGTTCATGCCGAGCTGATTATAAACGCTGGTCTCGCCTCTGAGTGACGGGAAGTGGTCACCGACGAAGAATACCAGAGTAGGCTCATCTATCTTCTTCAGGTCACTGAGGAAAACGTTAAGTCCCTCATTGGTGTGCTGTATCCACTGGAGGTAGTTATCGAATTCTGCATTGGGGTCCTCGCCCTGGTTGTAGGGCTGGTGGTTCTGCATAGTAGTTGTATGGATATAAATGGGGTCGTCAGAGGTCTTTACGAGGTCAACGAGCTGGTCGTAAACGGACTTGTCGTCAACGTAAGTACCGTAATGCTCAACGTCTACAGTGAAGTCTGTAGTTTCATCGTAGTCGTCATGGAAGAGCATATTCTTGAATCCGAGACGGGGGTATATCTTGTTTCTGCTGTAGAAGTTTGACTGGAAGGGGTGTACATAAGCGGTGTTATATCCCCAACTGTCGTAATACTGAGCCATTGCAGGGAGCTCACGGTCAGCAAGCTCTCTCTGAGGCATATTGGGGTCATTAAGGCTCTTTACGGGCAGGCCGAACATGAGCTCAAACTCTGAGCGGACTGTCCAGCTTGCGTAGGTAGGAGTGATGAGTCTGCCGCTTACGCCCTCCTCGCAGGCCTTATCGAAGTACTTGTAAACATCCTTGTCTATATCGAGTTCGTCGAAAACTCTGAAATCGGCATAGGACTCGCTCATTATGACGATAACGTTTGGTTTTACGCCGCCGTTGAAGTCACAGTCCTTATCGACTTTGATGTTAAGTATCTCATCAACACGTTTTTCAGTGTAATCCTCAGGCTCCTTCAGGCGGTTTGCAAAGTCCTCTGATGCAGTCTGTACAAGGAAAGTGACGAAGCCGTTGTTGAGAAATTTTTCCTTGAGGAGCATATCATTTGTAGCCGGAGTAGTGTCAACATCGAAGAAGGCATATACCGGCTTGTAGAACTTAGGCCATACAACAAGTCCGAAGCCTGCAAGTATAGCTACAGAAGCGCCTGCTGTGCGGGTCACAGCCTTTTTAGTGTACTTAGGGTTGAAGTAGAACATCAGCACTACGAAAGCTATGACAACTATGTATCCCAATATAAGCTGCGGGGTTATCTTGATGTAGGCAAAGGATTTGAGGCTCTTAACGCTCTTTGCTATCCTCATATCCGAGAGTATCAGGTGATTGCCGTTGGTGTTGTACTTAAAGAGCTCGGTAGTTGCCAGAGACATATAGAGCACGGAGTTGACAGCAGCGGCGAACCATCCATGCCGGAAGATCGAGAGCAGAAGTACGAATATAGCTGCTGTGACCATGAGTCCGAACAGCACCGGGCCGGGGTGATGAGTCAGCAGCTTGAAATATGGCGCAAAGCCCTTTCCCTGAGTTATTTCAGCCATTGACATGATGAAAAGCGGGTATATGAACAAAAGGAAGAGATTCACTTTTTTGAATTTCTCTGTATGTCCGGAACGCTTTTTCATGAATTGCCGGAAGCGGCCTTTCTTCTTTTCCTCAGCTGTTTCATCTGTTTTTTCCCCAACAATTTTTACAGCGTCCTCAACATCCTCCATTTTGTCGTTCTGAGTATCGAGTTCGCTGTTTAACATTTCATTTGACTTTTCAGCCATTAATTATCATCCCTCTAATTAGAATATCATTTGATTTATGTTATGCTATCTGCCTGTGAAGTGACATGATATACCTTTAATAATATACCACAAGATGAAAAAAAGTTCAAGCTATCTAAAAAAATATCACGAACCTTTCACTATTTTCGTCGTATTGGTAATGGTGCACTGTTAAAGCAAGACGAATTTGTGCATTTTTACCCTATCTTTTTTTGAGGTATCCCTGCTCTGCGGCATCGTTAATGATGCCGGAAATAAGCTGGGCAATAGCCTCTGAGGATTCTGACACACGGCTGTTCCTCTGCATTACCTGGTCCATGAAAATGCCGTGTTCCTGCCATGAGATACCGTTCCTTGTGTAGTTCAGAAGCAGCGGCTGCAAGCGGTCGAGGACGGCTGCGAATTTAGCGTCGCTGGTCTCGCAGTCCTCGAATTCCCTCCACAGGTCATAGAACTCCTTTTCCTGGTCCTCAGGAAGCAGTCCGAAGATGCGTCTTGCGGCCTTTTCTTCTCTGTCTGCCTTTGACTTGTAACCTTCCTCGTCATAGCAGTACGTGTCACCTGCATCTATCTCCACAACGTCGTGGACGAGGACCATTTTCATGACCTTTGTGACGTCCACGGGCTTATCTGCGTATTCAGCCAGCAGGAATGCCATGACGGCCAGATGCCAGCTATGTTCGGCATCGTTTTCTTTTCTGTCCTCATGGAGTACATAGGTCTGACGGTAAAGATTCTTCATTTTGTCCAGTTCGAGCATGAATTTTATCTGCCCGGACAGTCTTTCATTCATATCAAGCATCATATCCTCCTAAATGACCATGCCGCCGTTGACGGCGAGTACCTGACCGGTTATGTATTCAGCGCCGGGTGAGGCGAGGAATGCAACGGCATCAGCGATATGCTCCGGCCGTCCGAAGATGCCGAGAGGTATCTCTTCCCGGATGAGCGCCAGGTCGTCATCTGAAAAACGGCTGTTCATCTCAGTCATTATGAATCCGGGAGCAACACAGTTGACTCTTATGCCGGACGGACCGACTTCCTTGGCGAGGGCCTTTGTCATGCCTATGAGCCCGGCTTTTGCAGCAGAATAGTCCACCTCACAGGATGCACCGCACTGCCCCCACATTGAGGAGATGTTGATGATACATCCGGATTTACGATTTATCATATCCGGCAGGAAAGTGCGGGCACAGTTCATGGCACCGGCAAGGTCAACACATAGGATACGGTCGGCTTTTTCCTGGGAAATGTGAGTGAAGAGGTCTATCTCGGAAATACCTGCGTTGTTGACCAGCAGGTCGATAGCACCGATGGTTTCTGCCGCCTTTCTGACAGCGTACGGGTCGGAAACGTCAAATCCCACAGCCTGCCCGTTTATTTCTCCGGCGAGTGCCTCAGCTTTTTCAGCAGAGCTTGAATAGCCTGCAAAGACGAAATAGCCTTCTGAGGAGAGTTTCCTGCACACAGCAGAGCCGATACCTCCGGCACCGCCTGTAACGAGAGCTTTTTTCATTGAGCCCCTCCTTTTAGTTGAAAATCAATAAGTATACAATGATTATATCATATTTGATTTGAAAAATCCAGTATGGATACTTGAAATCTTTGTGAAATCATGTTACAATGATAAAAAACATAAATGAGGTGCTGTTATGGAACAGAAAAAGATAGACCGTATAAATGAGCTTGCAAGAAAGTCAAAGGCAGAAGGACTTACCGAGGCTGAAAAAGCCGAGCAGACTGAGCTCAGGAACGAATACAGAGCTGCTGTTACCGGAAATCTCCTTGGACAGCTTGAAAATACATATGTAGTCACACCTGACGGAAAAAAGACAAAGCTCAGTGCGGCCCGTGGAGGTAAGAAATGACCAACGGAGAGCTTTTTGAAATGGCTGTGAAGGCTGCCGGGAATTCCTACAGCAAGTATTCCCGTTTTCGTGTGGGAGCTGCACTTCTCACTGATGACGGCAGGATATTTACCGGCTGCAATATCGAAAATGCATCTTATTCGCTTACGAACTGTGCTGAGAGGACTGCGGTATTCAAGGCAGTCTCAGAGGGCGTTACAGGATTTAAAGCCATAGCCATTGCCGGCAGCAGTACAGAGGATTTCACCAAGCCATGCACTCCCTGCGGAGCCTGTTTGCAGGTGCTCGGCGAGTTTTGCGGAGATGATATGGTGATTATACTGTCCAACGGATGGTTCCGGCTGAAGGACTTCCTTCCGTTCAGATTTAACGAAGACAGCATGAAACAGACCGGAGGTCACTATGGAGCTTAAAGAAAAAATAGAAAAGCACCTGCTGGAGGTGCAGAAGCCCTCCCGCTATATCGGCGGAGAGGTGGGAAGTGTCATAAAGGACAAGTCAAAGGTGGATGTCAGGTTCGCATTCTGCTTCCCGGATACCTATGATATTGGTATGTCTCACCTTGGCATGAAGATACTCTACTCTCTTACTAATGAAAGGGAGAATTACTGGTGTGAGAGATGCTTTGCACCATCTGAGGACTTTGAGGCCATAATGCGTGAGAATGACATACCACTTTATGCACTTGAAAGCCTTGACCCCATAAAGGATTTTGACTTCATCGGCTTTACATTGCAGTATGAGCTGTCCTATGCGAATATCCTGAATATGCTGGACCTTGCAGGACTTCCGGTTTTTGCCGCTGACAGAGGAGATGAGCTGACGAATATCGTTGTTGCCGGAGGCCCCTGCGTCTGTAATCCTGAACCCCTTGCTGATTTCTTTGATATTTTCATTCTCGGTGAGGGTGAGGAGGTAAACCTTGAGCTCATGGACCTGTACTGGGAGATGAAGCAGCAGGGTGCGACGAAAACAGAATTCCTGCGTAAAGCCTGCCATATTGAAGGCATATATGTTCCAAGGTTCTACAGCTTTGTATACAAGGAGGACGGAACTATCGAGAGACTTGTAGTCTCGGACGGCGCTCCTGAGGTGGTAAGAAAACGCATAATCAAGGACTTCGACAGCGTATACTATCCGGATAACTTTGTTGTGCCGTTTACCGAGATAGTTCACGACAGAGTTTCTGTTGAGGTGCTGAGAGGCTGTATAAGAGGCTGCCGATTCTGTCAGGCAGGTTTCATATACCGTCCGTTCCGTGAAAAGCATACAGACACTATCTGCAAGGAGACTAAAGCACTCTGCGAGAATACCGGCTATGATGAGGTATCCCTTGCGTCACTCAGTACCAGTGACCATTCTGAGATAGACCCGATGCTCACTCAGCTCATCGACTATACAGCAGCAGAGAGAATAAATCTGTCACTGCCTTCACTGCGTGTGGATAACTTCTCTGAATCCCTGCTTGAAAAGATAAAGAAGGTCCGCAAGAGCGGCCTCACATTTGCTGCTGAGGGCGGAACACAGCGTCTCCGTGACGTTATCAATAAGAACGTCAGCGAGGAGGAGATCATGAATACCTGCACCATAGCCTTCAAGGGAGGCTATTCTGCGGTAAAGCTCTACTTCATGATGGGACTTCCTACTGAGACCGATGAGGATATAGTGGGCATTGCTGACCTCGCCAACCGTATAATAGACCTGTTCTACAGCATAGAGGACAGACCAAAGGGCAGGGGAGTCCAGATCTCCATAAGCTGCGCCACATTCGTTCCCAAACCATTTACGCCATTCCAGTTTGAGCCTCAGGATACCCGTGAGATGATAGAGCATAAGCAGAAGCTGCTGCTGGATTCTGTAAAGACAAAGAAGATAAAGGTCAGCTATCATGACCCTAACGTCAGTCAGCTCGAGGTGATACTTGCAAAGGGCGACAGAAGGCTCTGCAAGGCCATTTACACTGCATGGAAGAAGGGGTGCAAGTTCGATAGCTGGGAAGAATATTTCCATTTTGACAAGTGGGTGGAGGCTTTTGAGGAGTGCGGCATAGATACCTCATTCTACGCTAACCGCCGGTTTGAATATGATGAGATACTTCCCTGGGACCACCTGGACTACCTCGTATCAAAGGACTTCTTCATCCGTGAGAACAAGACAGCACATAAGTCTCTGACAACACCTAACTGCCGCCAGAGGTGCTCCGGCTGCGGAGTTAATAAAAAAGTGGGGAGGGAATGTTTTTGCTGAGAGTAAGAGCTACATTTAAAAAGACCGGCAGGGCAAAGTACATTTCCCATCTTGACCTGAACCGCTGTATGCTGAGGACCTTCCGGCGCTCCGGACTTCCTATATGGTATACTGAGGGATTCAATCCCCACCCGTATTACGCTTTCGCACTGGCGCTTTCACTGGGATTTGAGAGCGAATGTGAGATACTTGACTTCAATATCACCGATGACAATATGTCAATGGAGGAGATACGGGACCGCCTCAACGCTGTTATGCCGGAGGGCATGGGCATAATAAAGGTGGAGATACAGGTCCAGAAGATAACGGCTATCGCTAAGGCGGAGTACAGTTTCTCACTGCGGACAGATGCTCCGGATAAGCTGATGGATGACGTTAAAAAGCTCATCGGCGGAGATGAGATACTCATTGAAAAAAAGACAAAGAAGGGCATAAAGACTGTGGACATAAAGCCTGATATGGAGGTCATATCCTGTGAGCAGACTGACTGCTCCGTGGACCTTGTGATGAGACTTCCGGCCGGCACTCAGACCAACTATAACCCCACTCTCTTTGTTGAGGCACTGAAAAATTCCGGAGCACAGCTCTTTGAGGCTGAGAAATTCGTCCGCAGGGCTATTCTGTGTGCTGATGATACTGTTTTTAAGTGAGGCACGATCATGGATATTATAAAAAATGATATAGACGGCGGCAAGTCCTTCGATTGGGGGAAGGCCTCCGCAGATTATGCAAAATACAGGGATATATACCCGCCCATATTCTTTGATAAGGTCGCTCAGCTCGGCTTGTGTGTAAAGGGGCAGAGAGTTCTTGACCTGGGTACAGGCACCGGAGTAGTCCCCAGGGCTATGTATCATTACGGCGCAAAGTGGACCGGTGCTGACATCTCTGAAAATCAGATAATACAGGCAAGAGCTCTTTCTGAGGGCATGGATATAGACTACATAGTCTCTCCGGCAGAGGATATAGACTTCCCTGACGGTACATTCGATGTCATAACAGCCTGTCAGTGCTTCTTTTATTTCGACTACGAAAAGGTAGTGCCGAAGCTGGCAAAGCTGCTTAAGAGCGGCGGCAGACTGGTGATACTCTTTATGGCATGGGTGCCTGCTGATGACGATATCGCCAGAGCAAGCGAGGAACTGGTCCTGAAATACAATCCCGCATGGACAGGCGGAGGATATGAACGTGCTCCTGTGTATGTGCCTGAGACAGCAGAAGAATACTTCGATATTGAGCTGCGGGAGGAATATGACCTTATGGTTCCCTTTACCCGTGAGAGCTGGAATGGACGCATGAAGGCCTGCCGTGGAGTAGGAGCTTCCCTGACCGCTGAGCAGACAGCAGCCTGGGAGAAGGAGCACAAAGAGATGCTTGAGTCCATAGCGGAGCCGGGATTTGAGGTCCTTCACCATGCTGCAATGGCAGTTCTGAGGAAGAGATAAAAAATTTTTTCCCTTTTTTTGAAAAAACACTTGCATTTTTTCTCAAAGTATGATATTATATAAAAGCATTTGAAATCCGTTCGTTATGTTTTTATCATGCGAATGAGGGTTAATGCCGAAAGACATTAAATCGGATAGTCCGCTGACTGTACGGGAGACGGAACAGACATAACATCCCGATGACATCAGAGCCCCGGCCCGATGCTGTGAAAGCTGAACACAGCAGAGGAGCAGTTTATGAATATCCGGAAATTTTAGGAGGAAAAGTAAAATGGATGCACTCAAGTTAATCAGCGAATCAAGCATGAAGGAAAATGTTCCTGAGTTCAATGTAGGTGACACTATCAAGGTTCACGTACAGATCAAGGAAGGCGACAAGAGCCGAATCCAGATCTTTGAGGGTACAGTTATCGCTAAGAAGCACGGCGGCATCAGTGAGACTTTCACTGTAAGACGTGTTGCTCACGGCTGCGGTATCGAGAGAGTATTCCCTCTCCACTCTCCTGTTGTTGACAAGGTAGAGGTCGTAAGACGCGGTAAGGTTCGCAGAGCTAAGCTTTATTACCTCAGAGACAGAGTTGGTAAGGCTGCTAAGGTCAAGGAGCAGATCCGCTAACAGGTTGCAGACTGAGTTCAGGCAGAGGAGCTCTGCCTGACTCATCTTATTCCTTGAGGGACTTAAAGTCCCTTTTTTGCTACATATTTATTTTTGTGTTTTATTTTTTATAATAATGGCAGGAGGCTCAGCAATGAACGACGATAAGGATATTATGAAGGATACAGCCGAAGAGGAGTCCGCCGAAGAAACAGCGGAGTCCGCTGCTGAAGAGGTCATTGAGGAAGCTGACCAGGTGCCGTCTGAAAAGAAGACCGGTGACTCTGAAAGCGAGAAGCCTCTGAAAAAGCGTATTATCGAAGATGCTATAGATATAATCGAATCAACACTTGTCACCGTGTTCGTGATAGGCATGATATTCACCTATCTCCTGCACCCGGTAAGCGTCCAGGGCGATTCAATGAATCCGACTCTGTACAACGATGACAGGATAATGATGACTACTGTTTATTTTGGCCTGAAATATGGCGATATAGTCGTAGTAGATAATGATACAGCTTATGATATAGACGAAAACGGTGAGCCTGTAGCAGTCAATATTGACGGCGACCGCCTTCAGGAGTGCATAATCAAGAGAGTTATTGCAACTCCAGGCCAGACTATCGACATAAAGGACGGCAAGGCATACGTTGACGACAAGGAACTGGACGAGCCGTACATCGCAAAGGGTGCACAAACCAATACCCTCAGCGGATTCAGCGGCAAGTACCCCTTCAAGGTGCCTGAGGGCTATTACTTTGTAATGGGAGACAACCGTGAGCGTTCCTCTGACAGCCGTGACTCCAGGGTCGGACTTATAAAGAAGAGCCAGATATACGGCAAGGCTGTACTAAGGTATCAGCCTCTGGACAAGTTCAAGTTACTTTGGAACTCAGTAAATGAATCAGCGGAATAAGCGGCAGGGAGCTCTTCCTGCGCCTGTGGAGGGTTTTTTCGGATTTGTAGAGACTTTTTTCATAACAATGATGCTCGCAAGTCTGCTGTTTATATACTTCCTGCGTGTTACAACAATAAACGGCGAGTCTATGCTTGAGACTCTGCACCCTGATGACAAGGTGATAATGACTGCGTTTTACGGCGAACCTCATCAGGGGGATATAGTTGTGCTCGATGCGAAGGAGTCGGTGACTATGAACGAAGCCGGTGAACTTGTAAAGGGCCGTGGTATGGATAAGCTCCTCGTAAAGCGCATCATAGCCTGCGAGGGCCAGACAGTCTCATTTGACTTCCAGAGAGGCATCGTCTATGTTGACGGTGAGGAGTATCGTGAAAGCTACATAAGCGGACTCACTCATACTGACGAAGGTGCATTCACAGGCAACTACCCGGTAACTGTGCCTGAGGGCTATGTATTTGTGCTGGGTGATAACAGAAGAAATTCAAGAGACAGCCGTTCCTCAGAGCTGGGCTTCGTGGATGCTGACAATATAATCGGAAAAGTTTTGTTCCGGATAGCACCTTACAGCGATATAGGTAAGGTGGACTGAACAGGAGGTACCTGTGGACAATATCGATATGAAACAGATACAGTGGTTCCCCGGTCACATGGCCAAGACAAGGAGACTCATAGCAGCAAACCTGAAACTTGTGGACGCTGTAGTGGAGATAGTGGACTCACGTTCTCCCCTCAGCAGCAGGAACCCCGAAATGGACCAGATGACCAAGGGGAAACCCAGATTGGTCCTGCTGAACAAGAGCGACCTTGCAGATGAAAAGGCCACTCAGATGTGGATAAATTACTTCAGAAACAGCGGTGCAGAAGCAGTTGCTGTTGACTGCAAGTCCGGAAAGGGACTGAAAAATGTCCTTCCGGCAATAAAGAACAAGGTCCTTCGTGAACTCATGGAAAAACGTGAGAAGAATGGAATGGCCGGAGCCGCTGTCAGACTGATGATAGTTGGTATACCGAATGTTGGAAAGTCCTCTCTGATAAACAGACTTGCCGGCTCAAAGAGAGCAAAGGTGGAGGACAGGCCCGGAGTTACCCGTACCAAGCAGTGGGTGAAACTGGACAATAACACAGAGCTCCTGGATATGCCCGGAGTGCTGTGGCCGAAATTCGAGGACCAGGACATAGCTGTGAGACTTGCCTTCACAGGCGCTATCAGCGATGATATCCTCGATATAGAAACACTTGCGATGAAGCTCCTGATGTTTCTTGCAGAGAATTATCCCAAGTCCCTTGAGGAACGATACAAGGTCGTGCCTGAGGAGGACGACACCGGGCTCAGCCTTCTTGAAAAAGTCGGCAAAAAGCGTGGCATGATGATATCCGGCGGAGAGATAAACACCGAAAGAGCGGCTATTACAGTGGTAGATGAGTTCCGCAGCGGCAAGCTGGGACGCATTACACTTGAATTTCCGCCAAAGAAGGAGCAGTAATGGCAAGGGTAATACTTCACAAAGAGCTGTTCGATTTTGACTCAGAGCTGCGGAAAGAATATCCGGTAATTTGCGGAGTTGACGAGGCGGGACGAGGTCCTCTTGCCGGTGACGTCTATGCCGCTGCGGTAGTGCTTCGTGACGGTCTGCTCATTGATTACCTCAACGACAGCAAAAAAATCTCAGAAAAGCGCCGTGAGGAGCTTTTCGACGTTATAACCTCCCAGGCTGATGCCTATTGTGTTGCAGCTGCGTCAGTGGAGGAGATAGACAGCATGAATATCCTCAATGCGGCTATGCTTGCTATGAAGAGAGCAGTTGAGGGACTGGGTATAAAGCCTGACCTTGCACTCATCGACGGCAACCGGCTTCCCGACCTGGACTGCCAGTGCAGGTACGTGATAAAGGGCGATGCGACATCAGCGTCCATATCCGCAGCGTCCATACTCGCAAAGGTCTCACGTGACAGGTACATGAAGGAGCTTGCAGAGAAGTACCCCCAGTATGCCTTTGAGCAGCACAAGGGATACGGAACAAAGCTCCATTACGAAAAGCTGAAGGAATTCGGCATATCCGAGGTCCACAGAAGGACCTTCCTGAAAAAGCTGTATGACTAAGAGCGAGACAGGAAAACTCGGGGAGGAGAGCGTTTGCAGATACCTTACCGAGCGTGGATACAGAATAGCTGCAAGGAACTACCGCATAAAGGGCGGAGAGATAGACATAATCGCAGAAAACGGCGATTATCTGGCCTTTGTAGAGGTCAAAGCGAGGAGACCGGACAGCCTTGTTACCGGATTTGAGGCCGTAAACAAGCGCAAAAGGGGACTCATAATAAAAACAGCGGCTGATTATTGCTGCAAGCATCCAAGTATACTCCAGCCCAGGTTCGATGTCGCACAAGTCATCATCCGGGAGGGCAAGGTGCTCAGCATTGATTATATTTCAAATGCCTATGATACCACAGGCTACAATTTCATTTTTTAAAGGGTGATATTATGTTCTACAACAGCACAAGAAACAGCGAAGTCAAGGTCACAAGCGCCGAGGCTATCACTCAGGGTATCTCAGTGGACGGCGGACTTTTCGTTCCTGAGTCTATCCCCGAACTGTCACTTGACGAGATAAAGGCTGTCGGCGACATGAAGTATGCTGACAGAGCAGCCTATGTATTCTCAAAGTATCTGACAGATTTCACAGATGCAGAGATACACTACTGCACTGACAATGCATATTCAACAAAGAATTTTGAGTCGGAGAGCATAGCAGAGCTCGCACATCTCTTCGACGGTACATATATGCTGGAACTCTGGCACGGCCCCACCTGTGCATTCAAGGATATGGCTCTCCAGATACTGCCTTATTTCCTTACAACATCCGCAAAGAAGATAAACCTGGACAAGAAGATAGTTATACTCGTTGCCACATCCGGAGACACCGGAAAGGCTGCACTTGAAGGCTTCAAGGACGTAGAGGGAACATCTATCCTGGTATTCTACCCTGAGGACGGCGTAAGCCCGATGCAGAAACGCCAGATGAAGACCCAGGAGGGCTCAAATGTCGGAGTATGCGCTATAAAGGGCAACTTTGACGACTGCCAGAACGGAGTAAAGGCTATCTTCACAGACGAGGATGTCAAGGCTCAGCTTGCTGAGAACGGCATCGTTTTCTCCTCTGCGAACTCTATCAACTGGGGACGTCTGGTACCTCAGATAGTTTACTATGTTTCTGCCTACGCAGAGCTTGTGAAGGACGGAGAGATAGCTCTCGGAGACAAGATAAACATCGTAGTTCCCACAGGCAACTTCGGAAACATCCTTGCTGCTTACTATGCAAAGCACATGGGAGTGCCGGTGAACAAGCTCATCTGTGCTTCAAACATCAACAATGTGCTCACAGACTTCATAAATACAGGCGTATACGACAGGAACCGCCAGTTCTACGCAACAGTTTCACCTTCAATGGATATACTCATCTCCAGCAACCTTGAGAGACTTCTCTACCTTATGACAGGCAGAGACGACGCAATTATCCGTGAGTGGTTCGGCAAGCTCTCAGCAGAGGGCAGGTACGAGGTATCCGCTGACGTAAAGGCAAAGCTCAATGAGGAGTTCTGTGCAGGATTCTGTGACGACGAGCAGACAAAGTCAACTATACACGCTATATATGAGAAATACGGCTACACCTGCGACACCCACACAGCAGTTGCAGTCAAGGTATACAATGACTACAGAGAGGCTACAGGCGATACTACAAAGACAGTTATCGCATCAACAGCAAGCCCATATAAGTTCAGTGCAGCTGTTCTTGAAGCTCTTGAAGGCAAGTCCTCTGACATTGATGAGTACGCAAAGGTAGACAGGATAGCAGAGCTTTCAAAGCTGGACATCCCAGCTGCACTTGCAGACCTGAAAAATAAGCCTGAGCGTTTCAATGACGTAATAGACAAGGCAGACCAGAAGCAGTACGTTCTCAGAACTCTCGGAATATAGGATGAGTCTCTACGTAATAGGTGACCTTCACCTCTGTTTCAGTGACCCGTCCAAGACAATGAGCATATTCGCCGGCTGGCAGGACTATCAGGAGCTTATAGAAAAGCACTGGCTGGAACTTATCAGTCCTGATGACACAGTTGTTCTGGCAGGTGACATCTCCTGGGGAATGTCACTCCAGCAGGCACTCCCGGACTTCCGCTTCATAGAGGGACTTCCCGGAAAAAAAATAGTGCTCAAAGGCAACCACGATTACTGGTGGACTACAAAAAAGAAAATGGAAGATTTCTTCAAAGCAGAGGGGATAGACTCCATAAGCATACTCCATAACAACCACTTCCGGTACGGAGATCACGGTATCTGCGGCACGAGAGGCTGGGTGAATATGCCTGGGGAGACTCAGGATGAGAAGGTCCTCCGCAGGGAGGTACAGAGACTGGAGACATCTATACAGTCTGCGCTGAAGGAAGGGCTGGAGCCCTTAGTGTTCATGCACTATCCGCCTATTTTCGCAACAAATTTCAACTATGACATACTTGAGATACTCTACCGCTATAAGATAAAGGAATGCTATTACGGCCACATCCACGGGCGTTCAGCACACGAATTATGCGTAAAGAATACCTATGACGATGTGAATTTCCATCTTATTGCGAGTGATTATCTACAGTTTATCCCGGAAAAAGTTCTGTGATTTGTGCAATATGCAGAAGTGTTGGAAATCAGTAGAAAAATTATTTCAAATGTGGTATAATGTACCAAGTATGTTATATAAATAATGGAGGAAGTATAAATCATGAGTTTAAAATCATCAACAAAGACAGATGTCAATACTACCGAGTTAGTAATTTCAATCGACGCTGAGGCTTTCGAGGCAGCAGTTGAGAAGGAATATCAGCGCCAGAAGAAGAATATCCAGATAAAAGGATTCAGAAAGGGCAAGGTTTCCAGAAAGCTCGCAGAAAAGACCTTTGGTGAGGGCGCATTCTATGAGGGCGCTATCAATGCACTGGTAGGCCCTGAGGTAGATGCTGCTGTCAAGGAGACAGGTCTCGTTCTCGTTGACAGACCTAACGTAGAAGTTACTTCTATCGACAAGGCAGAGGGCGTAGAGCTCAAGGCTATCTGCATCACAAAGCCTGAGATAGAGATCTCTGACTACAAGGGCATCAAGGCTGCAAAGGTAGTAAAGGAGATCACTGACGAGGATATCGACAAGCAGATCGAGATCATCAGAAAGAAGAATGCTCGTATAGTTTCCGTTGAGGACAGAGCAGCTCAGATGGACGATGAAGTTATCATCGACTTTGAGGGATTCTTCGGCGATGAAGCATTTGAAGGCGGCAAGGGCGAGGATCACCCCCTCAAGCTCGGCAGCGGTGCATTCATTCCCGGTTTTGAGGACCAGATCGTTGGCCACAGCATCGGCGATGAGTTCGACGTTGTAGTTACATTCCCCGAGGACTACCAGATGGCTGACTATGCAGGCAAGGAAGCTACATTCAAGACAAAGCTCAAGGCTATCAGCTATGAGGAGCTCCCTGAGATCAACGATGACCTCATCAAGGATGCTACAGAGTTCGATACAGTAGAAGAGTACAGAAATGACATCAAGACAAAGTACAGAAATGACATCAAGACAAAGCTCGAAGAGGCTGCTGTCAGCCAGGCTGACTCCGCTTTCGAGAACGACATCATGAACGCTCTTATCGAAAAGGTAGATGCTCCTATCCCGAACTGTATGTTCGAGCACAGAATAGATTCACTCATGCGTAATTTCGAGCAGCAGCTCCGTTCACAGGGCATGGACCTCAAACTTTACTTCCAGTACACTGGCATGGATGTTGACTCCTTCAGAGAGACATACAGAGACAGAGCTGAGAAGGAAGTAAAGCTCCGTCTTGCACTTGAGAAGATCGCTGAGCTTGAGAACATCGAGCCTTCTGAGGAGGACGTAAATGCAGGTCTTTCTGAGATCGCAGCAGCTAACAAGATCGACGTTGAAACAGTTAAGAAGCTCATTCCTCTTGACGACTATGTTGAGGACATGAAGGTCCAGAAGACAGTTGAGTTCATCAAGGAGAACGCTGTAGTTGACAATACTCTTGCTGAAAAGGCAGAGGACAAGGCTGACGCTGAGTAATGTCTTTTCGACACAGATCAACA
>CACWPR010000031.1 GCA_902762855.1 Ruminococcus flavefaciens | reverse complement strand
TTCAAATCGAACCAATAACCGTCCTATGCGTCCTCTTAAATGGCTTTCGCCTATCGAATTCTTTCATGCTCACTGTACAATATGATTGACAAACTTACACTCAAAGATGTCCTTGAATATCATTACAGCCTCCTTGGTTAGAAATAACTAACAATAAAACAAAAATATCAGCCTTGTTTCCAAGACCAGTATCATTATATCATGGGGAGACTTGTTTTTCTACTCCGTTTTATTCCTGATACTCCATTCTGTACAAAAAATAAAACTCCTTGGAATGGTGCATGAAAAGTTTTTTATGTACGATTTGCTTGATCATATGATGGAAAATTTGTTAAAATGCGTATTGATATATATCTATATATATGGTATAATTAAATAAATAGAACCAGAAGGAGGTACAGACTATGAAAAAGAAATTATCAATTCTTTCGGCGGCTGTTCTTGCGGCAGGACAACATCTCACATTTCCGGTCAGGGCTGAGAATGTTCCGGAAACATTTGTGTACGGCGGTCTGGAGTATACTGTTGACAGCGATCAACTCGTAAGACTGACAGGTGTGGCCGATACTACACTGACGGAAGTCAGTATCCCTGCGGTAATAGATGGCAGAGCAGTAACTGTCGATAATTCACCATTTTCAGACTGCAAGGACCTTGTCAGCATAAACGTTGACACTGATAGCCAGACCCTTGAGTCCAAGGACGGAGTGCTGTTCAGCAAGGGCGGAGATGTGCTTATTGCCTATCCTGCCGGACGTGCCGGAGAGTATGCAGTACCTGAGGGCACTGCGGTCATTGAAGAATATTCCTTTGAAGGTGCAGCCGGCCTGACGTACGTTAGTATCCCGGATTCACTGATCCAGGTGAATCCGAATGCATTTAAAAACTGTACTTCACTTACCGGGTTTTCACAGGGGCTTCCGATGACATATGGCACTGCTTTGGACGGCTGTACAGCACTTACAAGCGTTATTGTTTCCGGAAATGACCGCAGTATCACTACAGCGGGAGTCAGGTTCAAGGACTGCCAGGCTCTGGAGAGTGTGGTGATCGACAGCAGCGTAGAGCTTATAGGTACATTTACTATACAGAACTGCCCTGTGCTGAAAAAACTGGAGTTCCCGTGCACTTCCGGAGAGGTACGGATAGTTATCAATGGCTGTGATAGCCTTGAAAGCGTGAAACTGCCGGCATCGGAATCAGGTACTGCACAGGGCAGCACTCTTGGCATAAGCCATTGCAGCAGTATCAAAGAACTCTACATAAGCGATTTTTCAAACTTTAACACAGCAAATATGGAGTCACTTGAAACTGTCAGATTTGGTGATGCGAAGATAAGCGGAGCCCCTAAGGGCTATATTTTTGATCATGAGAGCTGCCCGGCGCTGAAGGATGTGTATTACTACGATGAGGCAGCCTCGATAGATTCTGCGGATGCAGTGAAGTTTGCCGAAAAGGGGATAACTGTTCACATCCGGAAGTCAGCCAGCCGTCTGCCGGAATTTCTTGATCATTACAAAGCAGAATATGTGTTTATTGAGGATGAGCTCCTGTATGGTGATGCAAACTTTGACGGAAACGTTGATATGTCAGATGTTGTAACGATAATGCAGTCATTGGCAGCTCCGGAGAGATACAGGCTCAACAAAGCTCAGTTACTTAACGGAGATGTTGAGAGCAAGGGCAACGGAATCACTATCATGGATGCTCAGATGATACAGCAGTTCCTTCTTGAATTGGTCAAAAACCTGTAAAATCGTTGAAAACAGGGGACGTCAGTGTCCCCTGTTTCTGCATACTGTGACTTTTTCTGCATGGATAAGACTAAAAAAATACTTGACAAATCGAAGCTATAGGTTTATAATTACAGTAGAGATGCAGATATAGTATAGCGGCTATTACTTCAGTTTCCCAAACTGAGGAGGCGGGTTCGACCCCCGTTATCTGCTCCAGCAGGAGGCAGGCATCCTCTTACGGGGAGCCTGTTTCATTACGCATCTGCCGTTTAGCCCGACACCCAGTGCCGGGCTTATTTATATACCTGAAAGGAGCCGAAAATGTCAAATGATGATGAGATAATAAGACTTATAAAGCACCATAAAAAAGGACTGCTCCATATAATATTCAGCCGGCTTTTTCTAATAATAATTCTGATACTGTTTCAGTTATTGCTGTTTCTGACTATCTACAGCATATTCAGTGAGTACGTACCGCATTTTGCAGTATTTCAGGGGCTTTTTTCACTGCTCATGGTTTTTTACTTGTTCAGGTGTGAAATGGACTCGTCTGCTAAGCTGACATGGCTCGCTATCATATCTGTTTTTCCGGTGCCGGGAGCTCTGCTGCTGTGGTTCACAAGAAACAGCTTTGGACACAAGGCAAACAAGGCTCGCATTGAGTACCTGATAGATGAGACCAAAAATTCTCTTTTGCAGAATATGGCTATCTTAAATGACCCTCTGCTGGTAAGGTCAGGTACAGATGACCTCTGCCGGTACATCAACCGCACAGGTTGTTTTCCGATATATCAGAATACTCAGACGCAGTTCTTCCCTCAGGGGGAGGACAAGTTCACTGCAATGCTGGAGGAGCTGCAAAAGGCTGAGAAATTCATTTTCATGGAGTACTTCATCCTCGATGAAGGCTATATGTGGGGAAGAGTGCTTAAAATACTTGCGGACAAGGCAGCTCAGGGCGTGGATGTAAGAGTCATGTACGACGGTATGTGTGAAATATCCACACTTAGCTTCGATTACAATGAAAGACTGAAAAAGCTGGGCATACAGTGCAAGGCCTTTTCGCCTATACGGCCATTTCTGTCCACACATTATAACTACCGTGACCACCGGAAGATACTGGTCATAGACGGTGAAGTAGCGTTTAACGGCGGAGTAAATCTGGCTGACGAGTACATCAACCGCCGGGAGCGTTTCGGTCACTGGAAGGATACCGCCGTCATGCTGAAAGGAGATGCCGTCCAGAGTTTTACTCTGATGTTTCTGCAAATGTGGAACATCACGGAGCGTGAGCCAAGGTGGGAGCCATATATAGCACTGCCGGAAAAGCGTTTCCAGACTGACGGCTTTGTCATGCCCTACGGAGATTGTCCCCTTGATGATGACAAAGTGGGGGAGAATGTCTATATGGACATCCTCAATCGCGCTACGAAGTACGTACATATCATGACACCATACCTTATCCTTGACGGTGAGCTTGAATCGGCAATAAAATTTGCAGCTCAGAGAGGTATCGACGTAAGGATAATCCTTCCCGGCATCCCGGACAAAAAGGCTGCCTATGCCCTTGCAAAGACCCATTACCATGCACTGATAAATGCCGGTGTCAGGATATATGAGTACACTCCTGGATTTGTCCACGCAAAGATATGCGTCAGCGACGACGAAAAGGCAGTAGTGGGAACTATCAACTTTGACTACCGCAGTCTCTATCACCACTATGAATGTGCGACTTATATGTACAGGACGAGGTGCATAAATGATATTGAGTCTGACTTCCAGTCTACTCAGGAGAAATGCCGTGAGGTGACTCCGGATACCATTAAACATGAAAAAGTCTACTATAAGCTGGTGGGCAGCCTGATGAAGGTCATCGCACCGCTGATGTAAAAAGAGCAAAAAATGAAGGGGCATACATCGGTATGCCCCTTTTTGGTGGGTAATTACAGCTTCCAGGAGGAGATATAGTCTTTTACATGGTCCTTGAGCTGTTTTTCTTTTTTCTTTGAGTACTCGTTTGCTGCTGCGATAGAAACGAGGATAAGTCCGGCAGTCAGGAGGTATATCCACCATTCGATACGGACCAGAGTCTCGCGGGTGGAGTACAGGGTTATGAACACTGTAGCTATACCGGATATGATGAACCAGCGTCCGCTTTTTACACGGAATGAGTACACCAGAACTGCAAGAGAAAGTGTAAGGGCAGTGATGAACTCCGGAGTTTCCTGATGAGTGTAGGCTCTCAGGACTATCATTACGAATGCAACGGCCTCTCCGGCAAACTTCATCAGCTCAGCCTTATTGATGTCATGGTTATGCCAGATGAAGTAAAGCAGAAAACCGAGTCCGAGCACCAGAGTTGCGTTGATATTATTTGCCCAGTATCCGCTGTCAGGTACTGCAAAGGGACGGGTGATAAGTGCAAATGCAGTAAGTATCGATGCCAATGAGAACGTGGTCAGCTTTCTGATGTCAGGGGTCTCCCTGCGGCAGAGGTTGAGCATTGATACAGCACCCATAAGCTCTGCAATGAATATACGCATATCAAAGCTGGCAAAGCTGTTTTGAACAAGTATTTCATATATCGTCCAGCAAGCAAACAGGGGGGTGTAGTCTATAGTCCTGAGGTCATAGTTCGTGTCAAGAATAGTCTTTTTTCTGCGGAAGCGTGAGAATAGCTCTACAGCGGCGAATGCTGTCAGTATTGCAAAGCATCTGCCGGTGCTGTCATCGAAGGCATTAATGAGTGCGTACACGGCTATCCCCATGGGAACTGCTCCGAACAATGAGTACTCAAGTGTTTCAGCAGCGGCTATTGCAGCGGCTGCGGCAGCAAATACCAGAAGCATCTGCGAGGTCTGCTCGCTCATATGAGCGGCAGCTCCGGCAATGTAAACTGCTGATGCAAAGAATGAGTAGCCTGTTATGGCGAGTCCGGGTCTTTCGGAGCTCAGCTTTCTCAGCAGGAAGTATGCTGCTGTGAACAAAATGCTTATGACAGCGATGATCTCAGGACCTGACTCAACAGGCTCAGATCCGGAGAATGCGGCATAGATCACAGAAGCTGTCCAGAGAAGTGATGGCGGCAGCATGAGCGAGTAGCGGTTCTTCTTTGAGGTTTTCATTTCGCTGAGCATAACGACTCCGACTGCTGTCAGTGTTGCGATCCAGAGTATTGCTGCGAATATCGTTGTTTCAGATGGCTCTGAGGGAAGAAGTCTGAATGATGCTCTGAATGCAGCCAAGAGCGGTACAGCAGCAAGGAATCTCTTTCCGCTGTTGCTGTAAAGGAAGAACACTCCAAGAGCTGCTGCCAGGAACAGGCATATTATCAGTGTGCTTGATATATAGGAGAGCGCTGATGCTGCTGCAAGACACACCGAAACTGCAAGTGCGGTATCTGTAGGTTTGTCGTGGAGGAACCGTCCTGCTATCTTCTTCGAGACAGGCGGGAATAGAGCTCCAAGCGCCATGAATGACATATATACGCAGGCAGTGAGATCACGTCCGAGGCCTGTGCATACAGTAACTACGAATACAGTCCAGAGGGCAGAGGCAGGTATCAGCGGCTTATAGCCGGAGTAGTGCTTTCTCATGGAGTCTGTCATCATCTTCACAGAAACTCCAAGGCTTATTGCCCAGAATGTGAGCAGGGGAGTTATGAGTATGTGATATGAGCCGTAGTCTCCGTATATGAACAGAGATGTTATGAATGCGAGTATCAGAGGTACTGCACTTGAAGCGCCGGGTCTTGCACACTCGAATATTACTGCTGAGGTCAGTGAAACTGTAAGTATGAGCAGGTATTCACTGAGAGTGTTCGCATTTGCCAATGCAATGAGCTGTGCAGCAGATGAGCCTGCAAGAAGAGATGCAGTCAGCATAACGTCCCGCTTTTCGCCTTTGTAAAAATGACTGTATACAGCAATGAAAAACGAGAGCAGAAGTGATGTAACTGCAAATGAAGGGCTGAGGATAATTTTACCGGCCAGACAATCGGCAGTGTCAGAAACAAGGCTTGCTGCATATAGAGCACATATCGGGAAAACGAATGCATGAGCACTGAATTTTCCGTCTCTTCTGCGATACAGCAGGAGTGCCGCTGTAAATACAGCAATGAGCGCTGCTGCTCCGAAAACCGTATCATACCATTGAGTGAGCTTTCCGTCGAGAAATCTTATTTTAAGAGTTGTCAGTTCCACGAGTGAAGCGAATATGAAGAGCCAGTCGGAAAGAGCACTGCGGATACGGCGGATAAAGCTGAATGCCACTGCTGCCGCCGCTGACAGGCAGATGAATATACAAAGCCTGCGGTTTATATCATGGAGGTCAAGGGTAACCAAATAGGAGTCACGGCTCAGCAGATAATTGAAGGCTGTGAACTTAACAATAAGTGCCAGAGAAGTTACCGCAAAGCAGCTTCGGAAAAACATTGCTGCTGGCGAGCTGCGTCTCCAGGAGTAGAACAGGAGCTCTGCACTGCAAAGCAGGAGTATGGCTGTTGTCCAGATGTCAAGGACATTAAGGTCCATAAAGTAAAGAGGTATCGCACCGAGGACATATGCTCCTCTTGCAATATGAGCCATAGACCTGACAGGTAATTCCCAGTTTTCGGGAGCCTTGAATTTCCGGGTCTTCACAGCGTAAAGAAGTGCTGCTGTGAGTGCATTGCAGATGAGCATAGAAACTCCGTAGCTTTCGCACTGGAAAACAAACATGGAAGCTCCGGTGATGATGAGTGATATACAGCCGTATTGCAGAGGGGTGCTCTTATAGGCCTTATATCCGAGAAAAGCGAAGAGAGCTGTCAACAGCAATGCTGCACCGGAGAATGACCAGTCGGCGGCACCGTCCGGAGAGAATTCCCTGCCGAGCATATGATAGTTTCCTGCGGTGAGGAAGGTTATAGTCGAGAACAGACTGCCGATGCTGAAATATGCCACACCGGTGCTGAAAAGCTCCAGCTTGCGTCCGAAGAGCCAGCTTGCTCCAAGGAAGAAAAGTGCGGAAATAAAGAGCAGTCCCACACGCTCTCCGCCGGAAAGGCTTGCCCATTTTGCTCCGGAGAATATGAAACCTGCGATCACTATGAGGAATGTACCTATAGTGAGCAGGAGCTTGCCGTTGGTGAGTATATTGGACTTCTCCGGCTGTGCGGTGTTCAGCGGAGTGAATCCGCCAAGAGGCGTTTCCTGATGGAAAGCGGCGGCCGGAGCCTCAGCCTGTGGAGGTCTGCTCTGCAGGGCAGCCGCTGTATTATTTCTGAACGGCTCTGGAGCAGGCAGATCTACAGGCTGCTTCGGAACAGTATTGAAGTTCTCATTATTAACAGGCTCTTCAGCAGGCTCCTCCTCCGGCTCGTAAGGCTCCGGCGGCGGGCCTATATTTATCGGGAATCTCGGACGCATAAGCGGCCTGTGTCCGGTCACTATAGTATACTCGTTTTCGCTGATCCTGCCGTTATCCCAGAGAAATTCCACAAATTTGTAGTATTCAGTATTTCGTTTTGCCTGCTTTCGTTTGGATAACAGAGCCGGTATTAAAGCGAGCGGCGATAATATCCAGACAACTGCAAAAAAAATCAGGATATCCATAAATTGTCCTCCAGATCCTTGACGGGTACATTAACCCGCTGCCATATCATACTGCAATTATACCACAACTATACAGTAAATGCAATTAAATTCTGGTAACAATCCATGGAACAATTTTTTTCAGGTGAGTCGGATATTGAACTTTTTCAGCCAGTGGTCAAGCTGTATGAAGAAGGCTATAGTCTGTGGGAGGTTCATGAGCTGGCCGTACCATTGGACTTTTTCTTTGTGACGGAGGAGCTTTTCAAGCTCCTCCTGCTTGACGAGCTGTGTGAGGACACTGTCTCCTTCACTGAGTATCTTGCTGAGCTTTGCAGTTACTGCTTCGAGGAAGGCCGGGTCATGAGTTTTGGGATATGGACTCTTCTTCCGCCAGAGTACCTTTTCCGGCAGCCAATCCTTCATCGCCTCCCGGAGCAGACCTTTTTCACGGCCCTGCCAGTCCTTGTACTCCCATTTGACGTTATAGAGATACTCCGCTATCCTGTGGTCGCAAAAAGGTACTCTTACTTCCAGGCCGCTGTACATTGACATCCTGTCCTTGCGGTCAAGGAGGGTCTGCATGAACCAGTCAAAATTGAGCTTGGTCATTTCCTTCATACGGGACTCAGTTTCATCGTCAGATGGCAGCCTTTCTGCTGAATCGGAAGTTCTGCGGTATGCGCTGTAGACGTATTCTGAACAGTCAAGCTCTGATGCGTACTCATCACAGAGGAACCGGCTTCGGTATGCAGTGCTCTGTGCCCAGGGGAAACCGTCGGTCATGCGGATGTCCTTGTCACGGTACCATGGATAGCCGCCGAATATCTCGTCTGCACATTCTCCGGACAGTGCAACAGTTCCGTATTTCTTTATTTCCCGGCAGAGCATCAGCAGGGAAGCGTCAACGTCGGCCATACCGGGCAGACCTCTTGCATCAACTGCTTCATCAAGGGCATCCACCAGGTCAGGAACATCTGCAATGAACCAGTGGTGGTCTGTATCAAGGTACTCCGCCATACATCTGATATATTCCGGGTCACTGTCCGGCTGGAAATGGCTCTTCTGGAAGTATCTGTCATTATTTCGGTAGTCTATGGAAAAGGTACTGAGCCTGCGGCCCTGCTTTTTCAGCTCGGAGGCTGCAACTGAGGATATAAGGCTGGAATCAAGTCCGCCTGAGAGAAACGTACACACCGGGACGTCCGAGACGAGCTGCCGTCTTATGGAGTCCAGAACAAGCTCCCGGACGTGTTCAACAGTCTGACTGAAAGTTTCATTCAGCTCAAATGCCCGAAGCCGCCAGTATTCATGGAGCTCAAGACCTTTTTCAGTGTATGAGCCGCAGTGTCCCGGAAGGACCTCTTTTATTCCCTTGATAACACCGCAGCCTGGTGTACGTCCGGGAGCCATGAGAAGGAGCTCTGCTGCTCCGGCGCTGTCTATCTCTGCCGGGACATCCGGGTGTTCAAGGAGGGCGGATATCTCAGAGGCAAATATCAGTTTACTGCTGGTCTCAAAATAGAACAGCGGCTTTACTCCGATACGGTCTCTTGCAAGAAAGACTTTCCTGCGGTTCTCGTCGTACACTGCGAAGGCATATATCCCGTTGAAGCGGCTGACACATTCCTCACCCCAGCGGATGTAGCTTTTCAGCACTACCTCTGTATCCGAATGCGTGATGAAGTCAAACTCCTCAGAGAGCTCTCTACGGACCTCATCTGTATTATAGAGCTCTCCATTGTAAACGATAGTGTATATGTTACCGTCAACTGTAGCTGTCATAGGCTGACGTCCGCCGGCAATGTCGATAACGGCGAGTCGGGTATGGATGAGAGCAGCATTTCTGGTAAGGACTATCCCTCTCTGGTCAGGACCTCTTCTCAGCAAGGCCTTCTGCATGGACTCATATACCTTCATGTCCGCTCTCATGTCGTCGATAAAGCTGATAGCACCTGCAATTCCGCACATAGTATTCTCCGCCGCTTTACGGCATACGGCCCGCCGGAATATGGATGTACCGCCAATAAGCATGGATAGTATTGGAGGAACAGTAATATTATATTCTCCGGCTGAAAAAATGAGAATAAAAAAAGGACCGCCTGAGCAGTCCTTGTCATATTCAGTTGTCCAGCATATAGTTAGCTGTTTCGAGAGCCTTGTAGTACTGTGCGTCGTAGTCCGGGTCGGTTATATCTACCTGTACGTCAGGGGTGAGTCCGGTCTTGTTGAAGGTACCGGAGATCTCGTTACTTATCTCTGCAACAGTCAGCTTAACTGCTCCGCCGTTCTCAAATTCAGTAACGGTCTGTAATACACCTTTTCCACTGGTAGTAGTACCAACGAGCTGAGCTCCGGCATAGTCACGGAGAGATGCGGCGAAAAGCTCAGCCTCACTGGATGTGTTCTTGTTTACCATTACAACGACAGGAAGGTCGAGCATTGAGTCGTCAGAATAGAGAACTGTCTCGGAGTGTCCGTCCTTGTACTCAGCAGAAGCTATAACACCTTCGGGGAGGAGGGGGTCAAGACAATTCTGGAGAGATGAGATAAGTCCGCCGGAGTTGTCTCTTATGTCGAAAATAAGGGCCTCAGCACCATTGGATGTCATTCTCTGGAGGGTTTCTATAAACTGCTCAGGGGTATTCTCTTTGAAGGAGTCAATGCGGATATATCCGATATATCCATCAATAAGGGAGCCGCTTACAGTAACGAGCTCGATAGAACGTCTTGTAAATGTATAGCTGGTGTCGATTCCGTTTCTTCTTACGACCAGGTCAACTGCGGTACCCTCGGAGCCGTTGATAGCCTCCATTGCCTCGTCAAAGCCTGTGTCTATGACATCCATGCCTGAAACCGAAATTATTATATCTCCGGCTTCGATACCGAGGTCCTCAGCAGGGGAGCCTTCGAGGATACGGTCGATGCGGATATAACCGCTGTCGTCCTCTTCAAGGAAGAGACCCAGACCTATGACTTCACCAGAGTTGTCGGTCTGCTCTTCAAGATACTCATCTGCGGAAAGGTACTCAGAGCTTCCGTCACCAAGGCCTTCGACAAAGCCTTTTAGTATACCGTCATTCAGCTTTCCCTCATCTATATCGCCGTAGTAATTGTCTCTGACAAAGGAGTCCAGTCTCTGCAAAGAGCTGTATTTCTTAGCCTTCTCGTTGACATCCACGACTTTTTTGTTATAGCTTTGCAGGGAGAAGAATGAGGTAAGGATAAATGTAAATGCAGAGGCGATGGCCATAAGACTTATTGCAAGGCCAAGGCTTATCTTCTTGTTCATATTATCATCGCTTTCAAAACAAAAATTCGGGCAGTGCTAAGACTGCCCTGAATAAAGGCCTCAGCAGAGGTCTTATGATATTTTAGCCAACATAGCCGAGCGGGTCTGTAGCAACACCGTTTACTCTTATCTCGAAGTGGAGATGAGCGCCGGTAGACCAGCCGGTACTACCTATGTAGCCTATGGTCTGTCCCTGTGAAACGTAGTCTCCGACGGAAACTACAGCAGAGGAAAGGTGTGCATACATTGTAGTATATCCGCCGTCGTGGGAGATGAGTACATAGTTTCCGTATCCACCACCGCATCCGCAGCTTGAGGTCTTAGCGTAGTCATGGGTGCAGGTATTGTTCATAGCGATAACAGTACCGCTCTGTGATGCAACTGCTGCACCGCCGTGGATACCTGCGTCACCTACGTCGATACCTCTGTGTGTAGTGCCCCAGCGTGAGCCATAGTAGCTGGAAATGTAGTAGAATCCGGGAGCGGGCCATGTGAATCCGCCGCCGCTGTATGAAGGTGTAGTAACAACAGGGTCAGAGTACACCGGAGCGGCTGTAGTGTAGGTGGTCTCATTGGAGTAGGAGGCTGCGGTAGTCTGCATTGCAGCTATTCTTGCAGCCTCAGCAGCAGCGGCCTGTCTTTCAGCCTCTTCACGCTCCTTACGAAGGCGCTCTTCCTCAGCCTTACGGATAGCCTCACGGATGGACTCCTCTTCGGCATCCAGCTCAGCCTGAGCCTGATTGAGAGAAGCCTTGTCGCTCTCTATCATCTGCTGTTTCATAGCGAGGTCAGCGATAACTGCCTCAGTTTTCTGCATTTTATCATTGAGCTCCAGGAGGTCCTGTTTTTTCTGCTCTTTTTTCTTTTCCTGGTCATCTATCTTCATTTCCAGGGTGAGCTTTTCTGACTCCAGGTCCTTTTTGGACTGTTCGAGTTCATCAATGTCATCGAGGATGCCGTTGATGAGCTTTTCGTCATACTCAGCCATACGGTTTGCAGATTCTACCTGTGACATCATGTCATAGAAGCTGCCAGAGCCGAGGACGATAGATGCAAGGTTATCGTTTCCGGATACATACATATCCTTGAGACGTTCCTTGAAGAGCTCAACATTTTCGTCGATAGCATTCTGCTGGTCGATGATATTCTGGTCGAGCTCAGCGATATTTGCCTGTGTAGCAGCAATATCCTCATTGAGCTTATTTAGTTCAAGGTCAAGGTTTTCGATGTTTGCTTTAATGAGAGTTATCTGCTCATTGAGAGTCTGCTGATAGGCCTCTTCGTTGGCCTTGTCGCCTTCGAGCTGACTGAGCTGATAGTCGTAATCTGCTATCTTAGCGTCATTTGCAGCTCTTTCTTCCTGGATCTCAGCAATGGTCTTGGCTGATACCTTGGTTGTTCTGTTTCCGCTGATTGCAGGATAGAAGGTCACTATTCCAAGTGAAAGTGCGGAACAGGTTACGAATGACAATACTTTTTTTGTGATACTTAATTTACTCATGATGATCTGCCCGCCGGAGGGGAAATTTGCTTTCCGGAGAGCTGACTCCTTTCATAATCAGTGATCATGCTCAAAACCGGCTGAACGGCTCTGAGCGGTGCGGATAGACGTATGAAGTCCTTTGGGGACGTATCAGACATCAATATGACGCCGTGTGCTGATAACGCTTCCAAGAGCTCCTATGAAGGAACCGGTGAACAGATAAGCTATCAGCAGGAAAAGTCTTATGTCACTGAAAGGTATTATACTTTTCAGACCGAATGCATTCATAAGGTATATCTGGTCGGTCATGACCTTATATGTAGAGTTGTAAATGCCCCATGTAATGAAGAAGGCTCCGATGCCGGCAAAGAGACCGGTGACCATGCCCTCAACAAAGAAAGGCATACGTATGAAGGCGTTGGTAGCACCAACATACTTCATTATCTGTATCTCCTCACGGCGGGCATAAACGCTGGCCTTTGTGGTGTTGGATATCATTATCATTGATACAACAGCCAGTGTGAGCACAACAGCGCCTGCGATAAGGGAAACGACTTTTCTGAGCTCTCTCAGGAATTCTGCGACCTGCGGGGAGGAGCTGACTGAATCGACACCTTCAAGCATCTGCATCTGAGCGGTGGTATCGCTGATAATGTCATTATCCTTTACGGTTACGCTGAAACCGTCGGGGAGGAAGTCTGCATTAGGGATACGCTCATCGAAAATTTCCTTAGCGTCAGGGAGCTTTTCCTTCATATCTTCCAGACCGCTCTCCTTGGACTTGAACTCAATAGAATTGACGTTGTCCATATTTTTGAGCTGTTCCTCCACGTTTTTTACCTCATCCTCAGATGCACCGACCTTCA
Source organism: Ruminococcus flavefaciens (assembly GCA_902762855.1). Taxonomy (GTDB): domain Bacteria; phylum Bacillota; class Clostridia; order Oscillospirales; family Ruminococcaceae; genus Ruminococcus; species Ruminococcus flavefaciens_V. Next base: position 13,957 of record CACWPR010000031.1, on the reverse strand, counting down.
TGAAAACAGCTATCTCGTTTTTGTCTCCGAGGCCGAGTATCATGCGGTTCATGTTTATGTAGAAGAGAGATGCTATTCCGACGAGAAGAAGAGAGATAAGGAGCACACAGAATGTGGCAAAAGCCATCATCTTATTTTTCCAGATATTTTCCACGCCCTGGTTGGCGAGATATTTAATACCGCTTAACTTCATTTTCCGCCTCCTGACTTTTCACCGGTAATGGCGGCAATGACGTCATCCGGGCTCATATCATCGAGAGGGACGTCGATGTCCTCTCCGACACTCATGAAGGCGGCCTCTTCACCCTGGCTGAGTACAGACTCAGCATCAGAGGAGGAGTCCAGAGCATCCAGTCCGTCCGGAAGCGGCACAGCGGCCTCTGTACCGGTAAGTATGTCCTGGGAGCCAGCGGAGCTTGCATAGGCGGAATCGGGCTCAGAGCCGGGGAGAAGTTCGTCATTTGCACCGAGGATGACCTCGTCAAATACTATCTCACCGTCAGTGATATTGATTATACGTCCGCCGAAATGACGGACCAGGTCATGTTCATGAGTTACCATGAGTATGGTAGTACCCTGGTCGTTGATGCCCTTGAGGAGCTCTACTATCTCATAGGAGAGCTCAGGGTCGATGTTTCCTGTAGGCTCGTCTGCAATGATGAGCTGAGGGTCATTGACAAGAGCACGGGCGATAGCAACACGCTGCTTTTCGCCGCCTGAGAGCTCGTCAGGATAGGAATTTGTTTTTGCATGGAGTCCGACCAGACTGATAACGTAGGGGACTCTTTTTCTGATATACTTGATTGGAGCATCTATAACACGGAGAACGAAAGCGATGTTCTCATATACGGTCATAGACGGGATAAGACGGAAGTCCTGGAAAACGAAGCCGAGAGTGCGGCGGAATTCCGGTATCTTACGCTTTTTGAGCTTGCTGAGGTTATAGCCGTTCACGGTGACAACACCGCTTGTAGCGTCTATCTCCTTCAGCAGAAGTTTTATCATGGTACTTTTACCCGCACCGGATGAACCTACAACGAAGGCGAAGTCGCCGTCGTTTATTTTCAGGCTGACATTGTTGAGAGCGTCAACACCGCTGGAATAGGTCACGGATACGTTTTTAAGTTCTACCAAATTGTTACACCTGCCTTGATATTTGAGAAGGCTGACTGCGAATGGGCGCAGTTATCAGAACTTCACGGGATTAGCAGACAGGTACTTCTTTACCATGAGAGCGATCTTGAAAATAATAGCGTGATCGAATTCACGGAGATCAAGACCTGTGAGCTTTTTGATCTTTTCAAGTCTGTACACGAGAGTATTTCTGTGTACGAAGAGCTTTCTTGATGTCTCTGAAACGTTGAGGTTGTTCTCGAAGAACTTCTGGATAGTGAAGAGGGTCTCATGGTCGAGGGACTCGATGCTGCCTACCTTGAACACCTCATGGAGGAATGTCTCACAGAGAGTTGTGGGGAGATGGTAGATGAGTCTTGCGATACCCAGGTTATCATAGCTTACGATGACCTTGTCAGTGTCGAATACCTTGCCGACTTCGAGAGCCATCTGAGCTTCCTTGAAGGAGCGAGCCAGGTCCTTGACACCTACAACAGCGGTACCGATACCAACGTTTACACGGGTATAGAACTCACTGCTGAGCGTATCAGCGATAGAGCGGGCCAGCTTTTCGAGGTCCTTTGAGTCCACAGTGCTCTTGAGCTCCTTGACGAGGACGATGTCGCTCTCTGTGATATTGAAAACGAAGTCCTTGTTTTTGTCAGGGAAGAGGTTCTGGATAACATCATAAGCTGAAATATCATTAGCAGAGATTATTCTGATGAGGAAAACAGCACGGCTTATCTCGGCATTGAAGTGGAGCTCTCTTGCCTTGATAACAATATCGCCGGGGAGAACGTTATCGAGGATGACGTTCTTGATGAAGTTGTTTCTGTCGTACTTCTCGTCGTAGTACTGCTTGATATTTGAAAGAGCGATAGCGAGTATGCTTGCATACTTGGCAGCAGCGTCGTCAACACCTTCAACGAAAACAGCGTAGTCAGGCTTTACACGTGAGCCGAAGGGCTTGTAGGTAAAACCGTCACGGATGAAGATATCGTGAGAATCGCTGAGGTCGAGAGATACGAATTCATTAGTTGTGCCTACACGTGTAAGGTCACTGCAGGCGATGATAGTAGCAGTCTCATCCACAACACCGATAGTAGCGTCGATGGAATCACGCATCTGATGAACTAAACCCTGAAATAATCTGTTGGACATAATTTACATCCCTTCTCTGAAATTTTTTGAAAATATATTCTTAGTGAATTTTCAAGGAGAACACAATTCTCATCAACATATTACAAATTGTAACATATTTTGAGGACGAATTTGTTAACAAACTGTTAATTCTCGTCTGAAAGCTCACAAACGTAACATGAATTTGGATCTGAGTTTGTTTAAAACCTACAAATTCTGAATTTTTTTGTAACCAGTCCGTAATTTTTAAAGCTGGAAACTGTAATTTTTACATCTTCTCAGGCTGTGTGACATTGAGTATTGTCAGAGCGTTCCTGAGTGTCTGTCTTGCGGCAACGCAGAGGAGCAGACGTGCGTTCATGAGGTCCTGGGACTCGGCATTCTTTACACTGCATCCGTCGTAGAAACGGTGGAAGAGTGTAGCCAGATCGATAGCGTATTTTGTTATCTTTGCCGGGTCGTAGCTCTTTGCTGCCAGGTCTACCTCTTTGGGGAGAGATGCGATATGGCGGATGAGCTCGACTTCTCTTGAGTTGTCCAGCAGGCTGAAGTCTGCGGACTGAGGTATCTCAACGCCCTCTGCTGCAAGGTTGCTGATGAGGCTGCAAATTCTTGCGTGAGCGTACTGAACGTAGTATACCGGGTTCTGTGAGGACTTCTCAACAGCAAGGTCAAGGTCAAACTCGAACTGTGAATTTGCCTCACGGAGGTTGAAGTAGAATCTTGCAGCGTCTATCGGTATCTCATCGAGGAGAGTAACAAGGGTGATAGCCTTTCCGCTTCTCTTGGAGAGCTTAACAACCTCGCCGTTCCTTACAAGGCGGACCATCTGCATGAGGACAACGTCCAGCTTTCCTGCATCAACACCGAGAGCGGTGAGGGCGGCTTTCAGACGTGGGACGTATCCGTGGTGGTCAGCACCGAGAACGTTTATAGCCTTGTCGAAATTTCTTGTTACCAGCTTATCGTAGTGATAAGCAATGTCAGGTACTATATAAGTATAGAGTCCGTTGCTGCGGCGGAGAACGAAGTCCTTATCAAGGCCGTATTCAGTAGCTTTGAACCAGATAGCGCCGTCCTGCTCGTAAGCATGGCCGGTCTCCAGGAGCTTGTCCACGACCTGCTTGGTCTCATTTTTCTCGTGGATAGTACTCTCTCTGAACCAGTTGTCATACACGATGCGGTACTTTTTCAGGTCACGCTCAAGGCCTTCGATATTGAGGGGGAGAGCGTAGTCAACGAGGGCTTTGCGGCGTTCTTCCTCGGAGACGTTCTGGAGCTCGAAGATGTGCTTGCGATAGTAGTTTGCAGCGTGTTCAATGATGTCTGTACCGAGGTAAACGTCCTCAGGCATCTCGAATTCCTGACCTTCGCCGCTGAGGGAGTATATCTCAGCACAGAGCTTTTCAGTATCGTTTCTGTATTCATATATGAGCTGCTGACCACGGTCGGAGCAGAGCTGCATATATCTGAGGGAAAGGGACTTTCCGAATTTTTCTATCTGATTGCCGGCATCATTTACGTAGAATTCTCTTTCAGCGTGATAGCCTGCCCAGTCGAGGACGCTTGCAAGACAGTCACCTATAGCGCCGCCTCTTGCGTTGCCTATATGCATTGGACCAGTGGGGTTTGCGGAGACAAATTCCACAAGGACTCTCTTTCCTTTTCCAAGCTGAGTGCGTCCGTAGTTCTCCTTTTCCTCAAGGACGTTCTCAACAACGTCTGAGAACCATTTTCTGCCGAGGAAGAAGTTCATGAATCCGGGACCGGCTATCTCGGCACGGTCGAAGAGTGAGCCTGCGAGGTCTATCTTCTCACAGATGAGCTCTGCGATCTTTCTGGGCGGCAGCTTGAAAGCTCTTGCACAAACCATAGCGGTGTTGGCGGCGAAGTCTCCGTGGGACTTGTCAGCAGGTATCTCGATGTTGAAGTCCGGAAGGGGAACAGCGGGAACTGCTTTTTCTGCGGTGAGTTTTCCGAGAGCCTCCATGATGAGTTCACGGAGCTGCAGGGATGCTTTGTTGATAAGGTCTGACATTTCTTTGTCCTTTCTGGTCAGTGCTTTTCCTGCACTGTCATTATGATTTCATTATCTGATAAATAAGCAGAGTTGAGGTCGAGCGTATACTTGAGGTAGAGCTTTCCATCCTCTGCGATAGTGTTCCTGATAGTGTGGGTATAGACGCCGATCTGCATACTTCCGTATGGGGTACCGTACTGGCAGAAGTGTTTGCGGCCTATTTCCAGAGAAAGAACGGAGTTTGCCGAACCCTCCCGGACTATCGACGCAGACTTTCCCTCGTCTACCTTTATAGTAGTGACAGAGCCTTCAAAACCGGTGGCGGAGGTATCTTCATAAGATATGATGTCCCAGCCGTTCTCGTGGATGAATCTTGCTTTTGTGAGAAGTTCGGTCTCGCTTTTTTCGTCGTCCTGCCACTGTATGCTTGTCAGTGAGATCAAAACGTTGTTTTTCAAAGTTTTCTCCTTTGTATCAGTAATTTCTCTCAGCGTTCTCGATAGCCTGTTCAAGGAGCTTATCGAGGAGATACTCCTGAGTCATGCCCAGGTCGTTCATGAGCTTTGTATAAACGCTGTTGCTTCTGAGTCCGGGAGCTGTGCCTATCTTGTTGAGAAGGAGCTTGCCGTCATCGGTAAGGAAAAAGTCTATCCTTGCAAGGCCCTTGCATCCGAGAGCCTTATATGCCTTAACAGCAGTTTCACGGATCATGTTCTGGGTGTCGATGGGGAGGTCAGCAGGGATAGCCAGGTCGTCGCCGGAGCTTGTATTGGCTTCGGTCGGGTCGTATACCTTGCCGACGGAGACTATCTCACCAATATATGAAGAAAACGGGGTATCATATCCGAACACAGCAGCCTCCAGTTTTCTGCCGGTGATGTACTTTTCAACGACAACTTTATTGTCGTTGGAAAAGGCTATTTTTACGGCAGCTATCAGCTTTTCCATAGTCTCAGCTATAGTAGTGCCGATGCTGGAACCGCTGTTAGCAGGCTTTACTATAAGCGGGAAACCGAGCTTAGCGGCTATCTCACCGCAGCGCTCGTCGATGCTGTTGAGCTCACGCTGTGTGATGAGCTGCCACGGAGCGGTCTCAATGTTATAGTCGTCCAGGACCATGTGGGTGTGGGACTTATCCATACAGGATGCAGCCGCAAGGAGCCCGCTGCCGACGTAGGGGATGCCGGCCAGGTCAAGAAGTCCCTGGACAGAACCGTCAGCGCCTCTCTTGCCCTGCAGGAGGGGGAATGCGACGTCTATCCTTTTGATAGATGTCTCTCCGTTTTCGATAGTTATTATTCCTCTGTGGAGCGGGTCAGGCGAGATGATAGCGGAAGTGCAGTCGGGGTTGAGTTCCCATTCTCCTGCGGCTATCTCCTCAGGGTCGCCGGGAAAATAGAGCCAGCGTCCTTTCTTTGTGATGCCGATACAGATGACCTCATATTTGTCTTTTGGGATGGCTCTGATAACCTCTGCGGCAGATGCCAGTGAGAGTTTGTACTCTCTTGATGTACCGCCGAAAATGACAGCAGCCTTTAATCTTGCCATAGCGTTCTCCTTTAAAATAGTAGTAGGTAAAAGCTGAAAATTGAGTATAGTCAATTTCAAGTATCACTATATTTTATCACATTTCACAAAAAACTGCAAGTATTTTTCGCTAAAATGAAGAAAAGCATATTAAAATTCGCAAGGAAAGCGCATTACAGACAATTTTCCACATAGATTTTTGTGCATTCTGACGTAGATTTTTTCTGCCTTTCGTGATTCTGATGAACAGTCCTTTGGTAAATATGACGAAGGCAGCAGTATGGGGCTGCCTTCCGGAGCAGTGGCCACGGCATCAATACTCACATATTTTTGCGGATTTCCCCCATTTTGTTTTATATCTGTTCCAAAGAGCGGAATATTGACATTGCCGGCATAATATGATAAAATAAATCTTAGTTATATATCGTTAACTGAAACGAGCAGGAGGAATTTATATGACCAAAAGCATACCTGAAATTTTTGCCACCAACGTCTTTAACGACGAGGTCATGAAGGCAAGACTTCCAAAGAATATCTACAAGGCTCTTATGAAAACTATCAAGAGCGGCGCTCCGCTGGACATGACTACAGCGGATTTCGTCGCCAATACAATAAAGGATTGGGCTATCGAGAAGGGCGCAACCCACTACACACACTGGTTCCAGCCGCTGACAGGCTCAACTGCTGAAAAGCACGACTCCTTCATCAATACTACTCCCAACGGAATGGCTATCATGGAATTTTCAGGAAAAGCTCTGGTCAAGGGCGAGCCTGATGCATCCTCCTTCCCATCCGGCGGCCTTCGTCAGACAAGCACAGCAAGAGGCTATACCGCCTGGGACCCAACTTCCTACTGCTTTGTAAAAGAGGGAAGCCTCTACATACCTACAGTATTCGTGTCATATACAGGCGAGATACTTGACAAGAAAACTCCGCTGCTCCGCTCAATGGACGCTCTCAGCCGCACAGCCGTAAGTTTTCTCAGACTTTTCGGCAACAATGTCGTTACCCGTGTAACATCCACAGTCGGCGCAGAGCAGGAGTACTTCCTTATAGACAAGAAAATGTACGACCAGCGTGAGGACCTCATCCTTACAGACCGTACTCTTTTCGGAGCAAAGCCTCCAAAGGGCCAGGAGCTCGATGATCAGTATTTCGGCAATCTCAAGCCCAGGATAGCAGCCTATATGGCAGACCTGGACGAGGAGCTCTGGAAGTTGGGAATATACTCCAAAACCAAGCACAACGAGGTAGCTCCTGCTCAGCACGAAATGGCGCCTATCTTTACTACTTCCAACCTGGGTACAGACCAGAACGAGCTTGCTATGGAGATAATGAAGAAAGTTGCCCTCCGCCACGGACTTGTATGTCTCCTTCACGAAAAGCCATTTGAGGGAGTAAACGGCTCCGGTAAGCACAACAATTGGTCAATGGCTGCTGATGACGGTCAGAATCTTCTTGACCCCGGCGATACTCCTATGGAGAACCTCCAGTTCCTGACTATACTCTGTGCTCTTATCAAGGGCGTTGACGAATATGCAGACCTTATGAGAATTTCTGCTGCCTCCGCCGGAAATGACCACCGTCTGGGTGCTGATGAGGCTCCTCCGGCTATCATTTCAATGTTCCTTGGCGAGGAGCTCGATGCTGTTCTTAAAGCTATCGAGGAGGACGGTGTTTACAAGACCGAGACCAAGAACTTCGAGATAGGTGTAAACGCTCTTCCCTCATTCCCAAAGGATTCAACAGACAGAAACCGTACCTCACCATTTGCCTTCACCGGCAACCGCTTTGAGTTCCGTATGGTAGGTTCTTCTGACAATATCGCCTGCCCGAATGCTCTCCTCAACACTATCGTAGCAGAGGAGCTGAGCTGGTTCACCGAAAAGCTCACACCCTACAAGGACTCTGAAAACTTTGAGCAGGAGGTAAAGAAACTGCTGAAGGAAGTGCTCAAAAAGCACAGAAGAGTCATTTTCAACGGAGATGGCTACTCTCCTGAGTGGGTAAAGGAAGCTGAGCGCAGAGGACTTCCCAACTATGCGTCCACAGTTGACTGTCTGCCGCACTACACTGACGACAAGAATATGCGTATTTTCCGCAAGTTCAATATATACACACAGGCTGAGCTCACTGCGAGAACAGAAGTCCTTCTTGAGACATATTCCAAGACTATCCGCATCGAGGCTAAGACCATGATAGAAATGGCAAGCCGCAAGCTCCTTCCTGCAACTCTCAACTACGTTCACAGCGTTTGCGACTCTATTGCAGTAAAGAATCAGATAGGCATGACCTGCAAGTCTGAGGAGAAGATAGCTGCAAAGCTCAATGAGCTTGCTGACAAGTTCTATGACTCTATCGAGAGACTCAAGAATCAGCTCAAGGCTGCCTGCGAAGTAAGCGTCATAAAGGACCAGGCAGTTTACTTCCATGACTATGTTCTTGCTGAAATGGACATCATGAGAAGCATCTCTGATGAGATAGAGAGCGAGATGCCCTGTGATGTATGGCCGATACCGAACTATACTTCAATGATATACAATGTCTGAATAATATACAGCTCCCGGAAGTCAGTGACATCCGGGAGTTTTGCTTTGTAGAATATAAGTACAAAAAAATGTGGATCAATCCGTTTTTTGTGCAATATGGCAAAGAGACGGCCTGAGAAATGGGCAAGTTCGCTAATTGATTCCGGCTGTTTTTCGTGCTATAATAAAAGTATATTACGTTTGGAGGTGTTTCCATGATTCTTTATTTTACAGGCACCGGAAATTCTGAATTTGCAGCCGAGTATATCGCTGACCATATCGGTGATGAGTGCGTTTCCCTTAACGACATCATCAAGCACAGGAAGGCTCCGGTTTTTCATTCAGAAAAGCCTTTTGTCATCTCCGCTCCCGTTTATGCCGGGATGTACCCGGTCATAGTGACAAAGCTGCTGCGGAAAGCGAAATTTACAGGCAGTAAGAAGATATATTTCGTTGCTACCCTTGGCTCGAAGTCCTGCGGAGCCGGATATTCACTGAGAAATCTTGCAAGAGACAAGGGCCTTGAGTTCGGAGGTCTTTTCTGCATTTCAATGCCTAACAACTACATTGCCGGAGGAAACGTTCCTTCTGACGATGATGCTGAGTATAAGATAAAGTATACGTCTATACCTCTGATGGAGTCTGTCTCAGAAATAATCTCCGCTGGTGAGACTATACCTCACACTACAGGAAATGCCGTGTCCACTGTTATTTCAGAGGGAGTCAGCTCCATGTTCAATAAGTACATGGCATCCAGTGACGCATACACTGTCAGTGCTGACTGTATTTCCTGTGGAAAATGTGCAAAAGTCTGTCCCGTCAACAACATAATGATGGTCGGCGGAGAGCCTCTGTTCCGCAAAAAGTGTATAGGCTGCTATGCCTGTATGTCCTCATGTCCTAAGAAAGCTATCAATATCGGCCAGCGAAGCGTGAACGTCAACAAGTATCACTGTCCGAAGTACAAGGAATGGAAGGAAAAGGGCATTGTCTGAAATAAAAGTGAGCCATAGAGGGTACAGCTCTCTATGGCTCTTTCTGTTATCCGAGTTTTACAGGATTACCGCTGCTGTCGGTGCCTGAGGCGGTGAAACGGTCTAAGGAATAGGTCTCTGCCCATTCTCCTCCGGAGTAGACGTCAATGACGATGAGTCCTCCGGCACCTATTGTTGACTCGGTGTAGTCCGGAGCAGTTCCTGTATTATTTTCATAAAATACGGCAGCAAGCTCCGAGAGCTCCTCACTGGTATAGTGGAAAAAGTCATCGTAGTCCACTGCATCGTAGTAGACAAGTGTCTCGTCACGTCCGTCCTCCCAGTGGAGGATGCAGTTATGTGAATCGGACCATTCGACCATAGCTTCAGTGCTGTTATCGGCAGCTCCAAGGTGGAAAATCGCAGTATTTCCGTATATTTCGTAGTCAAATCCCAGACCGGTGCCGGTCTGCTGACTGTGTAAGGAGCCTGAGCAGTTGTCATCGGAAAAGAAATAGTAGCTGTCACCAGAACCGTCATTTGCCCACCACAGTCCATATGGAAAGCCAGTGGAGGAGGGCACAGGACTTATCTTCTCAGTTTGGGAGGTAGCTTCTGATGTTTCCTGCTGTTCTGTTACCGGCTGAGTCTGGACATCATCTGCCGGCAGGTCAGACTGTGAGTCCTGCAGCTCCGGCTGAGGGGTCTGCTCGCCTTTCAGATAAGCCGGAGGTTCAATGTCAGATGATGAGTTCTGGTCAAGCTGCCCGCAGCTCCACGCTGATGCTGCCATACAAAGACTTATGACAGCAATGATAGCTTTTTTCATAGAATATCCCCTTTCAGGACCCTGTTGGTCCTAAATTCTTATGACCTTGCCCTCACGTATTTTCTGAGTTACCTTTCTTACACATACAGCACAGACAATGCTGCAATATATCGTAGCTGTCAGCCAGGCTGACTGGTCAGTGAAACATATGGCGGTAAAACCGTATTTCGGCACGAATGCCTTGCTGACGATTATTCTTGCGGCCATTTCAATGGCTCCGGAGAATATGGCTACTGCGGAATAGCCGAGTCCCTGAATGGTCATGCGGCAGGTGTTGAGTATGCCGATGAGCCACATGAATATTCCCAGGCACATCAGGTACTTTCCGGATGCGTCAAGGACGGCGGTCTCACTGCTCTTTACAAACATCAGAGACAGCGGACGTCCGAATAATATGAGCATCAGACCTACAGCAGCGCCGTAGGCAGTACCAATAGCGATTCCGCTGAGGATACCACGGCGGATACGCTTATCGTTTCCGGCACCGAGGTTTTGTCCGCTGAAAACCGAAACTCCTGTTGCGATAGCATCAAAAGGACACATGGCAAGCTGTTTCAGTTTACTGCCGGCAGTGAATCCTGACACGTAATCGCTGCCGAGCCCGTTGTTTGCAGACTGCATCACCATGCTGCCAATAGCCGTAATGGAGTATTGAAGTCCCATCGGTACACCCATTATGAAAAGCTCCCTGATGGCAAAGCGGTTGAAGCGGAACATATCACGGGATATGCGGAGCAGGGGATACTTCTTCTGTATGTATACGAAGCACGATATACCGCTGACTGCCTGGGACATTACCGTAGCGAGGGCAGCTCCGGCAACTCCGAGTTTTATCACCATTATAAGCAGCATATCGAGGAAGATGTTCAGAACTGTTGAAACTGCAAGGAAAATGAATGGAGTACGGCTGTCTCCGACTGCTCTCATTATACCTGCAAGAAGGTTATAGAACAGCATGAACGGTATGCCGAGGAAAATTATCAGCAGATAGGAATATGCATCAGAGTAGATGTTGTCAGGAGTTGACATTATCCGCAGTATGTTATTGCAAAGCAGAGCCGTGACAGTTGTTATGACGGCAGCGAACAGGGCTGTTAGCAGGTAGGCGTGGAAAATACAGGTCCTGAGCCTGTCCTCCCGGCCTGCGCCGAAGTACTTTGCAACTGGTATGCTGAATCCTGCACAGATACCGATGCAGAATCCCAGGACCAGGAACTGTACACTTCCAGATGCTCCGACTCCGGCAAGAGCGTCTGCACCGAGTACCTGCCCGACTATTGCGGCATCTATCATATTATAAGCCTGCTGGAGCAGGTTGCCCAGCAGAAGGGGGAGAGAGAACTTCAATATAAGTTTTACCGGACTTCCTTCAGTCATATTCCCGGTCATCAAATCACCTTCAAAAACATTTTAATAAATTATATACCCGTTCGGCTCTGTTGTCAATAGATTTCGGCACCGTTTTACAGAAAAGTCCAAAAGCCGTATTGAAACTTTGAGTGATGTGTGATATAATTATCAATGAGCAGTAATTCAGGTATATGATTTTACGTTGTATTACAGAAAGGAAGATAAAAATGGACTTTTCAAAAATATATTCAGGAATATATGACCTTCCGGAGGGAAATGCCTCCGGTGAAATAACCGAAGGCTGCCTTGTGATAGAGGGCGGTGCTTTCAGAGGTGTCTATGCCTCCGGTGCTCTTGATGCTCTCATGGAAGAAGGCATAAATATGCGCTGTACAGTGGGAGTTTCTGCCGGTGCTATGAACGGAGTCAACTATGTTTCCGGTCAGATAGGAAGGTCAGCAAGGATAAACCTCCGTTACCGCCATGACAGCCGCTACGTTGGCCCTCAGGCCATAAAAGAGAACGGCGGCATCATCGGCTTCAACTTTGTTTTCGGAAAAATGGACGGAGTGGAGGAACTTGATATGGAACGTTTTGCCGACTCAGCAAGGGAGTTCTATGCAGTGGTCACGAACCTGAATACCGGCGAGACAGAGTACATCGAGAAGAACTCCGGCAGGAATATTTTCCGTGCAGTACAGGCCTCTGCATCAATGCCTTTCGTCTCAAAGCCGGTGAAGATAGACGGTCAGCCGTACCTTGACGGCGGATGCAGCTGCAAGATACCGTATCAGTTTGCAGTTGACAAGGGATTTGAGAAGATACTTGTCATCCGTACAAGGGAACGCACCTACCGCCGCAAGGACAGGGGAAACAAGGTGGTGTACCCGGAGAACCTGGTATACGCCGCATATCCGGCCTTTGCTTCAAAGCTCATCTCAAGCAACAGGGACTACAATTTGCAGTGCACTGAGCTGGAGTACCTTGAAAAAGAGGGACGGATAATGACAGTTTCACCTTCAAGGAAAGTGACAGTCGGACGTCTTGAAAGAGATATGGAAAAGCTGGGAGCACTTTACGAGCTTGGCTACAGTGACGTCAAGGCAAACATAGAAAAGATACGTGAGTATCTGGGCAGATAAAGAGGTATTCCGGAGGACGAAAAATGGGGAAAGCACTTGGTTCATGGAGCGGTATGAGGAAATATCTTGAACAGGAGATGCTTGCTGACTCTCTGCGAGGGCGAGTCCGCTATGGCTGTACAAGCTACACAGGCATGGATAACTGCCGGATATTTGAGGTCTGCATAGACGGCAGACAGGTAAAGCGGTTTTCATGGGAGACTGTGAATTCCTATTTTATCAGTCATGGGTACTCCGGCACAGAAAAGCCCTTTGGAGTCAGCGGCTACTGGCAGGACTTCTGGAGCAATATGGAGAAATATCCCATGAACAGCCGGACTGAGTACACAGACGGTGAGTTCTGCAATGCTTTGAAAGCGTACAGAAACAGCGATATACAGAGCTCTATAAGGTCATCTGATCCATTGGTAAGGATGTTTGCAGTGCTGGACAGACGTATTGGGAAGCGCTCCCTCGAAAGGCTGAAAGATGAAATTTCCTCCCAGCCCGAATGGCTCCGGATATTTTATGAGCTCAGGCTGGACAGTGAAAATAAGGGATAAAAAAGACCTCCGTCTGCGTGCTATCCTTAACGGAACTATATTATATTCTTATGTAACCCGATGGCATAATGTCCTCGGGTTTCTTCATTTTAGCAAGCGGCCTGTGCAAACGTCTTGTTTTCGGACGGCTTTAGAATCGGCGCAGGCTCATGAATTGTCTGGAAGGTGTAGCGTATCAGTATGGTGTTACCGCAAGTCCGAGAGTATTTCTCAGGTTTCTCATAGACTTCAATGCGTGATATGAACGCTCTGAGCACTTCAGGAGTAACCTCTTTCAGTTCAATGTTAGCCTTCGCCTTTTCGATGAAGTCCTGCACATATTTCTCCTGTAAGCCCATACTATCGAGCTGATTCGAGAGCTCAGCAAGCTCGGCTCTAAGCTCAGACTGCTCCTTTTCGTAGCCTGCTGCAAGGCTGTTGTAACGCTCTGGAGACAATCTTCCCGACACTCTGTCCTCATAGAGACAGCGAATGATGTTGTCGAGCTCCCTGTTACGTTTCTCCAGCTTTGACTTCTTCTGCTCTGACTCTTTTCGGAGTTTCTGAGCTTCCTTTTCGCCGTTCTGCATCGCCGTTTCATAGAACTGCTGTGGATGCTCACGTGCAAGTAGCGTTATTTTTTTGAGTTCCGCGAGAACTACCTCATCCAGCTCCATCGCTTTTATGTGATGAACGGAGCAATAGCTTCCTCCCTTAGTCTGATAACCGCCGCACTGATAATAGTTGTTCTCAGGCTTTATGCTCTTTCCTCGATGAAGATACATTTTCGAACCGCAGTCAGCACAGTAGATA
>CACWPR010000030.1 GCA_902762855.1 Ruminococcus flavefaciens | reverse complement strand
GGGATGCCGTTTTTCAGGAGCTTTCCGTAGAGGGCAAGGTCATGATGCCTGTCCTCTGAGGTTATCCTCAGGAAGTCTATGCTGCGGAGCTTTTTCACACATACCGCCGCAGATACGAGCTGAGAGAATATAGTTGCAGCAGCGGCTCCGCCAACTCCGGTATGGAGCACGAATATGAAAAGTGAGTCCAGGAGGATGTTCAGCACTGATGAAATGACTATAGCTTTAAGTGGAGTCCGGCTGTCTCCGAGGGAGCGGAGGATGCCGGCACTCATATTGTATGCGATAGAAGCAATGAGTCCGCCGAAGAGGATGTAGCCGTATAACAGACTGTCATGGAGAATAGTCTTATCCGTCTGGAGTATGACCAGCACGGGACGGAGAAATATCATGCTGAGAGCAGTGAGAAATGCGGTTATCACAAATGAGAGACGTATCATAGAAATGAGTGTGCGTCTGAGCTGAGGGAAGTTTTTTTCGCCGTAATGCTGTGCGATAAGTACTGAGAAGCCGTTTGAAAGTCCCATTGAAAAGCCGACTATAAGGAAACAGAGCGAACCCATATTTCCCACTGCCGCAAGAGCGTCGTCACCGAGACCTCTTCCGACTATGGCTGTATCTGCAAAAGAATAGAACTGCTGGAGCATTGCAGTTGCAAGCATGGGAAAGTAGAATCTGAGTATGGAGCTGCTTACCTTTCCCTGTGTGAGATCTGATGATCTGACCATATATATCCCTGCCATTCTGTAGAATATCTGTTGAGTATATTATAGTGATAAGCGGTCCGGAATTCTATCAATTCTATTGACTTTTTGTCAAAAATATGCTATGCTTTGCAGAAGAGGTGATGAGATGAATACTGACCGTGAACTTAACTACAGATTGTTCGTCCAGCTTGAGGAGGACTTCCAGCGTACAGCCATAAGCAGCGAATTTTCAAGATATGATGATATAAAGAACGGCAACGTCGAGAAGGTACGGGCTGACTTTGACGATATAAGGGTACATTACTATGAGGGAAAGGGACGGCTTTCCGATGACTTGCTCAGGAACAATAAGTATCACTTTGTAATAGGAGCCGGGATAATCGCCCGTATCTGTATAGACGGCGGTATGTCACACAACATTGCCTATACATTGAGTGACATATATATCCGTAAGTGTGACCGCTGCACCGACCCGGCGGAGGTCATAGAGCTGACAGGTGCTCTGATGCTTGACTTTGCAGAGCGAATGCGTGAGGTGCGGAAAACGGGGAGCGTGTCTCTTCATGTACGCAGGACAGTGGACTATATCTACCAGAACCTCGGCACAAATCTTACGCTGAAAATGGCAGCAGACCATGAGGGACTGAGTCCGAGCTATCTGTCAAAGGTGTTTGCAAAGGAAATGAACATACCCGTCAAGGCCTATATACTAAAAGCGAAGATAATGACCTCCCAGAACATCCTGGTTTTCTCGGATTATTCCATTGCAGACATAGCCGCATCTCTGGGGTTTTCCAGTCAGAGCGCATATTCAGCGGCCTTCCGTAAACAGACCGGCATGACTCCTATGCAATACCGCAGCAGATATACTGATGAGTCCGCACTGCAAAGACAGAGCGATGTTGAACTGAAAATAAAAGGGACCTCATAGGAGGTCCTTTTGCAGTTATAAGAGCTTATTTCAGGTAGGTGCTGTAGAACTCAGCTATCTTGCTGAAGGGGATAGCATCCTTTTAGTTATTATAACACAAAATTCGGAGTATTTAAACATAAATCGGCAATAAGTATTGACTTTATCTGCTGATTATTGTATAATTATACCATAATTACCACTATAGGGAGGTTTGTATATGAAGATCAACAGAATAATTGCGGCAGTGCTTTCACTGTGTATGGTTGGCGGAGCTTTCACTTTCAATTCAACGGCGGTCAGGGACTATTCCATTACGGCTGATGCTGCCGGCGAGTGCTACACATTCAACAGCACGACGGGTGTGCTCACTCTGAGAGGCAATGTGGTGCTTGAGGAGATAACAGAATTTGATCGGAAAGAGGCAGTTAAAAGCATAAAAGCAGCAGAGGGAACTGTATTTTCGGGCAGATGCTATGAACTATTTGAAGGTTACTCAAACTGTACCAGTATAGATCTAAAAAATGCTGATACAAGCGAAGTTGAATATATGGGTAGGATGTTTTATGGGTGCTCATCTCTTACATCACTTGACATTAGTTCATTTAACATAAGCAAAGTTTGCGATATGAGCAGTATGTTTGAGGGGTGCTCATCTCTGACATCACTTGACATTAGTTCCTTTAACACATGCGAAGTTTACGATACAAGCCGTATGTTTGATGGGTGCTCATCTCTGACATCGCTTGATCTTAGTAACTTTAAAACAAAAGAAGCGTGCAATACAAGTAGTATGTTTTATGGGTGCTCGTCTCTTACGTCACTTGTTCTTGGAGACATTTCAGCGAAAGATAGTGCATCTTTTATGTTTTATGGATGCTCATCTTTGACTTCCCTTGATTTGGAACTTTTTGTAACAACAGACTTAGTATATAATATAGATTACATGTTCGCTGGGTGCAGCTCTCTGACATCTCTTGATTTGTCCATGATTGGTGGAGACACGATTGAAAGCGCAAATGGACTGTTCAGTGACTGCACAAGCCTTTCTGAATTGACTCTTGGAAAGGATTTCGGTGATATAGCAGTGGGACACAAACTTCCGAACGGAAAAGGCTGGGTCAATACCAATGACCCCTCAACTATCATCAGCGGCAGCGGAGAATATGCCGCATTCACTAACGACGGTAAGAACACCTATGTACAGTTTGCCGCGAGTCTCAACAAAAAAGGCGACATAAACGGCGACAGTGTAATTGACGGTACAGACGCAACTCTTGCACTGAAAGAGTACGCATCCCTTGGACAAGGTATCTCAACTCTGACAGCGGCTCAGACCGCCGCAGCCGATGTTAACGGCTCCGGCAACGTTGACGGCTCCGATGCTACCATGATACTCCGCTACTATGCACTTGCCGGCGGTGGAGTAACTCCAGACTGGGACCATATCTTTGACTAAAACATAAAGACCCGGAAATATCCGGGTCTTTTTTCATATAGAAACGTATTCGCTGTTGGTATTTACCTCCCGGAGGATGCCGTCGATATGCTCACGGCTGATGTCGTCACCGATAACGATGATAACAGCCTGCCCTTCATTCACCGGGGAGAGCTCGGTCTTTTCACGGGTGGCATTTATTTTCAGCCAGCCGCCGCAGCCGTCCGGCAGGGAGCCCTTTACACGCATTATGCGTCCGCAGCCGGGGTCGGTGAGTATTTTTTCAATTGTGGGGACTATCAGACCGTGTGCCATTGCGATGTTCATGAAATAATGGACTCCGCTTATCATATCGCCGGGGTGATAACGCTTGATATAGGCCGAACCTCTGTAGCCTGCGGAGGCAAGTGCGGTGAAGTCGCTGTCAGTGAGGCTGTCCCAGTCACGGATGAGGAGGTCTTTTTCCGTGAAGCTGCGGTCGCACTTTATACCAGTCAGAGCTCTGTTAAGGTGACTGAGGACTCTTTCCGTGACCTGCTGGTCGGACTCATCCGGGAAGGAGTCCCTTTTGCTGAGAATGAGCTTTCCGCAGCAGGCCGCCTCAGAAGCGAAGAGGTACTCCATTTGCTCCGGGAGGACGTCATCAGTCTCAGCGTCGATGATAGTCAGGACGCTGCCGACCTCGAACCACCTGTCAAGTGGAGACTCGTGGATAGTATCAAAAAACTCGTCCATATCGAAGATACCGGACGGCTCCACGATGACCCGGTCGAAATGCTGCATACCAAGAGATATGAGCTGAGTCTTGAATCTGCGCCGGTGGCAGTCTGCATCTCCTCCTCCTGCTACCATAGCCAGCTCGCAGTTATCGCATTTAAGGTCCTGAAGTATCATCATGTCAACGTTCACTGCGCCGAAGTCATTTTCCAGAATGGCGATGCGCTGCCCCATGGCCATGAGCCGACGGGCATAGTGTTTCAGAAATGTAGTCTTGCCGGAGCCGAGTATACCGGTGATAAGGTCAATTTTAGTCATATTCTCCTCCTATGCAATGATGTTCAGCTTTTTGAGCCGGGCTCTTATGGCGGAATTGGTGCGCTTGTGTATTCGTGCCAGCTCGGCTATGCACTTTCCCTGTGCGAATCCCTCTGCAAGCTGCCGCTCCTCCTCCGTGGTCCAGAGCCTGGGTGCAGAAGTACTTCTGCTGCCAACTGCGTGTTCACGGAAGCTGTCGAGTTGCCGCTGCATGGCGCTGACCTCTCCCTCAGGAGCCTTTTCCTCGTCGGGATTTTCCTTAAGATGCCTGCGTATCAGCTTGCAGAAGTCGTCAGCGTACTTGTCGGCTTTGCGCCTGCCGACTCCCGAAACTGTCATGAACTCCGCCCTGTTGGTGGGACGTATCCTGCACATATCCCTGAGAGCGGCATCTGAAAAGACTATATATGCCGGCACATGAGCCTCTGCTGCCAGTTTTCCACGGAGACTCCGGAGCTCTGCAAACAGGGGACTGTCCGCATAGAACAGGTCATCGGAGCGTTTTTTGCCAATGGGGGTCTTTTCCTTTGGCAGGTTCATGCTTACAGGAATGCGGTCCCGGAGTATCTCCGCAGAGGCCGAAGTAAGGCTGACCATTGGGAATTCGTCATTGCTGAGGCTGAGATATTCCCGTGCGATGAGGTAGTCCAGCTCAGTGCGGATACGCCGGGCGGGAGTATCGCTCATGATGCCATAGGTGGAGAGCTTGTCAAATCCCAGAGCCAGCAGCCTTTCGTTTTTGCTGCCCCGGAGTACGTCCACGACCATTCCCTTTCCGTAGTCACGGCCCTTCTGCCGGATGCGGTACACGCAGGAGACTATTTTCTGTGCGTCGATAGTGATGTCAGTCTTTTCAAAGCCGTTCACACAGCAGGAGCAGTTTCCGCAGTAGTTGGGGGCTTTTTCTCCGAAATAACCCAGTATGAACTCCCTGAGACAGCCGGTAGTGGTGGAATAAAAGGTCATTTCCTTCAGACGTTCTTTGTCACGCTGGAGCATGATGTCCTTTTCCTCGTCGGACAGGTCCGTATTTTCCTCACGGCTCTTCTCTATCATGAAGTTGTTGGTGCGGACGTCCATACCGCTGTAGAGGAGAATGCACTGTGCCGGGCTCCCGTCACGGCCTGCACGACCGGCCTCCTGGTAGTAGCTCTCTATATTTTTAGGCATATTGTAGTGTATCACGAAGGAAACGTCGGACTTGTCTATGCCCATGCCAAAGGCATTTGTGGCAACCATTATACGTTTCCGGTCATATATGAAGTCCTCCTGATTTGTCTGCCTTTCGATGTCTGAGAGACCTGCATGGTATCTGGTAGCAGAAAAACCGTCAGAGTTCAGCTTGTCGCAGACCTCTTCAACGCTTCTGCGTGAAAGACAGTAGACTATGCCGCACTTGTCACCGAAACCGTCAAGGAGGTCACGGAGTGCTGCGTACTTGTTCCCCGGCTGCATAACGGAGAAATAGAGGTTCTTCCTGTCAAATCCTGTAGTCAGGGTAAATGGTGAGCGAAGTCCGAGTATACGGATGATGTCCTCTTTAACATCGCCGGTGGCAGTTGCAGTAAAAGCGCTTATTATAGGTCTGTACGGCAGACGTGAAATAAATTCCGTGATATGCAGGTAGCTTGGCCGGAAGTCCTGTCCCCACTGTGAAACGCAGTGTGCCTCATCCACGGTTATCATTGAGAAATGTATACACTCAGCAAGCCGGGACATTTCCATGGTGCCAAGTCTTTCCGGAGCGGCATATATCAGCTTGAATTCCCCACGGCAGGCACGGTGGACAGCATCGAAGTACTCCTCAGCAGTCAGGGAGCTGTTTATGCAGACTGCGCTCACTCCTGCGGAGACAAGTGCGCTGACCTGGTCTTTCATCAGAGAGATAAGAGGGGAGACCACAAGGGTAACACCCTCCAGCATAAGGGCCGGGACCTGGTAGCACAGGGACTTTCCGGCGCCTGTAGGCATTATGCCGAGAACATCCTGACCGGCGAGTATATGATCTATCATTTCAGCCTGACCGCTGCGGAAATCCTTATGGCCGAAATATTCTTTCAGTACTGAGAGCTTGTCCATGTAATGTGGTATTCTCCTTTGAAACAATGTATAAATGACTTCAGGTCCTGTCCGGACGGCTGCTGAAATTTACGATAATTATTCCAGCTGCTGCCAAGAGAAGTGAGGCAGCGGTCTGTAATGGCCCTGTGCCTGAGCTCTCTGACAGCAGAAGTGCAGATAGGATGACTCCGAAAACGGGGTTCATGAACCCGAATACAGCCACGGAAGAAACCGGGTTGTACTTTAGCAGCAGGCTCCACAGAGAGAAGGCTGCCGCTGAGATAAATGCCAGATATGCCAGCATAAGAGCACCTTCCGGACCTGTGCTGCCGAGTGTGCCGCCGGTCAGGAGCCCGGCTGCGGACATGAAGGCTCCTCCCACAATGAACTGCCAACTGCTGAGCATGACAGGGTCGCAGCTCCTGGAGTATATCTTGGTTATTGACGCTGAAAATGCGTAGGACAGCGCCGAGAGAAAGACCATGCCCTCTCCGGCAAAGGAAAGGCTCAGGTCACTGCTGCCTGTGAGGTTTATGAGCACAACTCCACTGAAACCGATGATGCAGCCTGCGACTTTCCGCAGGGTGAGCTTTTCGGTCCGGAAAACAAGTGCGGACACCAGAAGTGCCAGAAATACGTTTGATGCCGTGATTATAGAGCTCTTCATTCCGGTAGTCCTTGAAAGACCTGTGTAGAAGAAGGTGTACTGCAAAACTGTCTGGAAAAGAGAGAGTATGCAGACCTTAGGCAGGGAGTGCCGGTCCGGGATGAGGGGATGTTTTTCGGCTATGCTCCCAGCCGCAGCAGCCATGACTCCGGCCAGCAGGAAGCGTATGCCGGCGAAGAGTATCTGGGACGATGAGCTGCCGGAGGGTATGCTGAACATCCGGTAACCTATTTTGATGCAGGGAAAAGCGCTGCCCCAAAGCAGGCAGCATATGAGAGTCAGGACAACTACAGTTGACCTGC
Source organism: Ruminococcus flavefaciens (assembly GCA_902762855.1). Taxonomy (GTDB): domain Bacteria; phylum Bacillota; class Clostridia; order Oscillospirales; family Ruminococcaceae; genus Ruminococcus; species Ruminococcus flavefaciens_V. Next base: position 19,874 of record CACWPR010000030.1, on the reverse strand, counting down.
GAGTAAAAAATAGTTTCTTATCCATTATTGCTCCTGATGATTTTTTCATTAAGGCAATACCGTACAAAGACGTCAGGCGGTCTTTGTGCGGTGTTGCCTTAACATTATATCACCAAACAGGAAAAAAAGCAAATATTTACGGTTGAAGTTTCCGGCGGACTGTGGTATAATCAAAGTATATCCTGTCCGGAAAGGAGCGGTAACTCTGAAAAAAATATTAAAGCTGAAAAAACGGTATCTGATACCTGCTGCTGTCATCCTGCTGATGATATTTCTCAACATCCTTGCCAGGCTATGCCGGCCCTTTGCGGACTTCTACGTGTTCAGGGTATTCCCCTATATCTCATCAGCTCTTTCATTTGTAAGCGGCATCTTCCCGTTTTCTGTGGGGGAGGTCCTGATAATCCTGGGCATACTTATTGCAGTCATAGGAGTTCCGCTGACAGCAGGCCTTCTCATATTCCGGAAGAGTTCACGCAGGCGCACCGCAGGAATATTCATGACCTGTTTTCTGTGGATACTCTGCTACATCTGCACCACCGAGACCATGAACTGCTTTATCATGTACCAGTGTACACCATTTGCGGAGAGGTACCTCAGACCCAAGGAGCATCCACGCAGTGAGCTCATAGCGTTGTATGCAGCACTGATAGACGAAGCCAACCGCCTTGCGCCCCAGGTCCCAAGAGACAGCGACGACCGTTTTTATCTTACAGCCGACTTCAATGAAGAGGCCAGAAAAGCCATGAAGGCAATGGGAGAGAAGTATCCCCAGCTCAAAGGCTACTATCCCAGGGCGAAGGCTATAAAGTTCTCGTTTTTCATGAGCCAGACCCACCTTTCTGGTATATATTTCCCGTTTTCAATGGAGTCAAACTACAATGCCGACATGGTGGACACCAATCTCCCTGACACTATCTGTCACGAATTTTCCCACCTGAAAGGTATTATCCAGGAGGATGAGGCCAACTTCATCGCCTATCTTGCCACCATGAACAGCGATAACATCGAGTTCCGGTATTCCGGCTGTCTTGAGGGACTGGAGTACGTACATAATCAGATATACAAGAATGATATTGAGGAAGCCTATTATCTTACTGACACTATCTCAGACCAGGTCCGCCGTGACTGGTTCCGGTTCCTGCCGGACAATTACTGGGAGGAGAACGAGAAGAAGGAGATAATCAATACAGAGACAGTGAACACAGTTTCCGAGGCGGCTCTTGATACGAACATAAAGATGAACGGCAGAGAGGACGGCGTAGAGGCCTATTCTCAAATGGTCACTCTTCTGCTCGACTACTATTTCCCTGCTGAGGAATAAAAAGAACTCCGGCGGACCAACTGGTCATGCCGGAGTTTTTTATACTATGATTTTTCAGGCTCCGGTTCGATAACAGGAGCGTCTACAGCGTTTTTCTGGACGCTTGCAATGCCTTTTTTGCAGCTATCCTTCTTTACATAGCCTTCACTGACTGAGATTATCTCGCCGTTTCTTGCTTTCAGGCGGAATCTGAACTCGCCGGCCTTATCCTTGAATATCTCGAATTTAGGATGAGAGAGCTGTTCATATCCCTCTATTGTCTGGTCCTCGATATTGGCTATAGGAGCGTTCTTAGCGACGCTGGCAATACCGTTCTTGACGCTTGCGAGGGTGTTGTAGACCTCGCCGCCTGTTGCGATGACTTCACCATTACCTGCTTTAAGACTGAATGTGAAACCAGTTTTTGTAGCCTTTATGACGAATTTTCCCATAATGATTCAACACCTTTCGATTGGACGTCCGTCCTTATTTCATGATAACATTATAGCTGATTTCGATTCGTTTGTCAATAGTTTTTTGTGGAATTTTACGAAAATTTTAGATTCATGCAAGTATGGAGTCTATCTCTGCCAGCTCGTCATCAGTGAATTCAAGGTTGCTGAGGAATTTTACATTTGTGAGTATCTGCTCCGGACGGCTGGCTCCTATGAGGACTGAAGTCACACGGTCACGGCGGAGTATCCATGCAAGGGACATTTCCGCAAGAGTCTGGCCTCTTCCGGCCGCAATGTCATTGAGCCTGCTGACCTTGTCAAGGAGCTCCGGAGTGAGTGAGGATTCATGGAGGAAGAAATTCCTCTTTGCACGGCTGTCCTCAGGTATACCCTTCAGATAGCGGTCTGTGAGCACTCCCTGAGCCAGCGGCGAAAAGCATATCATTCCGGCGCCTACTTCCTCGCAGGTGTCCTGGAGGCCGTCCTCTTCGGTCCAGCGGTCGAGCATATTATAGTTCACCTGGTTTAACAGCAAGGGAGTGTGATTGGCCCGGAGTATCTCTGCGGCCTTGCGGGTATCCTCGGAGTTGTAGTTGGATATGCCTGCATACAGGGCTTTTCCGGAGCGGACAATATCCGAGAGGGCCTCCATAGTCTCCTCAAGCGGAGTTTCCGGGTCGGGGCGGTGGTGGTAAAAGATGTCAACATAGTCAAGGCCCATACGTTTAAGAGACTGGTCCAGACTTGCTATCAGGTACTTTCTGGAACCGTGGTCGCCGTAGGGACCTGGCCACATATCATAGCCTGCCTTTGTGGAAATTATCATCTCGTCACGGAAGGGACGCATATCCCTTTCAAGGATGCGGCCGAAGTTCTCCTCCGCAGAGCCGTAGACAGGGCCGTAGTTGTTGGCGAGGTCAAAGTGAGTGATACCGGCATCGAAGGCAGTATGGACCATCTCCACCATGTTCTCAAAGCGGTCAACTGAGCCGAAGTTGTGCCAGAGTCCCAGTGAGATGCGTGGCAGGAGAATGCCGCTTTTGCCGCAGCGCAGGTATTTCATTTTTTCGTAGCGGTCGCTGGCTGGTGTGTACATTGTTTTTTCCTCCGTTTTTCATGTTTTCTTTTCTCAACTCTAAGAGTTATAGCAATTATATCACAACTCATTCTGTAAGTCTATGTGGATTTTTACTGAATAAAAGTCCCTGTTCTTGTACAAAAAAACAAGACCTCCGCAATTTGTACGGAGGTCCTGGGTCTATGCTTTTTCGCCGTATATTATCACCAGAACAATGAGGAAAATGACGGGGAGGAGGAAGAGTATCCCCCATATCAGCATCTGTTTTTTCTTCTTCTGGGATGCGCTGCGGATGAACATATATATCGACACCAGCATCAGCAGAGTGATGAGCTGGCTGATGAGCCTTGCAAGCATTATCAGCCTCTGAGCTCAGCGCCGATAGCATTCAGAGCTTTCAGCGTACGCTTCATAGCGCCGTCAGCCTGTTCATCTGTGAGGGTGCCGTCATGTGAGCGCATTGAGATAGAATAAGCAACGCTCTTCTTGCCGCTCTCTATCATTTCCTTGCTGCGGTAAACGTCGAAGAGTGTGATCTTTTCAAGGATCTTTCCTACAGCGCTCTTGATAGCCTTTTCAAGGTCAGCGACGGGAGTCTCATTGTCAACAAGGAGGCTCAGGTCTCTTGTAGTTGCAGGGAACTTGGGCAGAGGACTGTATGTTATCTTCTCAGCAGCCAGCTGCATCATCTCAGGGATACAGAGCTTTGCAACATAGGTCTTGACACCTATCTCATAGGTCTCCTGTACCTCAGGGTGTACCTCACCCATGATACCGATATGAACGCCGTCCTTGATGATAACTGCGCTCCTGCCGGGGTGAAGAGCACACTTTTCGTCGAATATCTGGCAGTCCTCGGCTCTTACATACTCAACATCACCGATGTTCATTTCATCGAGTATCTGCTCTACCATACCCTTTAAGGTGTAGAAGTCAGCCTCGCCGCCGTACATACCGATAGTCAGTCTCTGGGGCTCATCGGGGAGAGAGTACTGATACTTGTGCTTCTCGTTTCCGCTGTTGGCAAGTATATTTCCGTTGATGAAGGGCTTTTCCTCGCTTGCGGGGATATATTCCTTGGATATCTCAAAGAGGCAGGCCTTCTCGTTGCGGTTATTGTAGTTGAAGGAGAGGACGTCAAGCATTGAAGGGATAGTTGAAGTTCTCATAACACTTGTATCCTCGCCGAGAGGATTAACTATACGAACAACATTGCGGAGCTTGCTGTCCTGGGGGAGACGTATCTTGTCGAAGTACTTGGGAGATACGAAGGAGTAGGTAGCTATCTCGTATCCGCCGAGAGCAACTGCTGCATTTCTGAGTGTGCGGACGAACTTCTGCTCCTCAGTGAACTCAGCTCTTGCAACTCCTCTGAAATCAGTGGAGGGTATGTTGTTGTAGCCGTAGATACGGGCAACTTCCTCAGCTATATCAGCCTTGCAGCCGATGTCTATACGGAATGCAGGTGCAACAACATTGCCGTCCTTGAATGTAAATTCAAGGCGTCCGAGGTATTCCTTCATCTTGTCCTCAGAGATGTCTGTGCCGAGGAAATTATTTATCCAGGCAGAGTCGAAAACTACTTCAGAGGGCTTGAAATCGGACTTGTTGCAGTCAATAACAGTATTTACGACTTCACCAGCGCCGAGGAGCTCTACCAGCTCGAAGGCTCTCTTCAGGCAGGTCATGGAGATAGTGGGGTCAACACCCTTTTCGTAGCGGGCGGAAGCATCAGACTTCAGCTTCAGCTTCTTTGAGGTCTGACGTACCTGTGAGGGCTCGAAATAAGCAGACTCGAATACAACAGTATTTGTATCCTCCATGATACCGCTGTACTCTCCGCCCATAACTCCGGCAACTGCAACAGGCTTCTTCTCATCAGCGATGACCAGCATTTCGGATGTAAGCTCACGCTCTACACCATCCAGGGTCATTATCTTTTCGCCGTCCTGTGCTCTGCGGACGTTGATATGAGCGCCTTCAACATAGCGGAGGTCAAAAGCGTGCATAGGCTGGCCGTATTCCAGCATTACATAGTTTGTGATGTCAACGAAATTGTTGATAGGACGAACACCGCTTGCACGGAGTCTCTCTCTCATCCAGCGGGGTGAGGGGCCTATCTTTACGTTCTTTACGATACCTGCACAGTATCTGGGGCAGGCCTGAGCGTCGTGTATATCTACCTTGAGGTAGCTGTTTACGTCACCGTCAACTCCCTTGAATCCAGGAGCCTTTACTGTAAGAGGAAGGTCATATGTAGCGGCAGTCTCTCTTGCAAGACCGATAACGCTGAGACAGTCAGGACGGTTAGAGGTTATCTCAAATTCAACAGATGTATCGTCAAGACCGATAGCAGAGTGTATATCCTGTCCGGGAACGCACTCTTCCTCGATAACGAAAACACCCTCAGGGTCAGCGTAGGGGAAGTCGTGAGCAGTAAGACCGAGGGTTTCGATGCCGCAGAACATACCGAAGCTCTCAACTCCACGCATCTTGCACTTCTTTATCTTGCCCTCAGGGAGGACAGCGCCGTCAAGAGCAACAGGCACAAGGTCGCCCTCCTTGACGTTCTTTGCGTTCGTAACTATCTGTATAGGAGACTCTGCTCCGATATCCACCTGGCATACGAAGAGAGCGTCAGCATTTTCGTGAGGACCCTTTGAGAGTATCTTTCCCACAACAACATTGGAGATGTTCTTTCCCTCTTCCTCGTAGCATTCTACCTTTGAGCCGCTCATTGTAAGAGCGTTGCAGAAGTCTTTTATAGGCATATCGGCTTTAACATAGTCACCGAGCCATTTCATAGATAAATTCATATCTTTAATTCCTTTCAAAAAGTAAGTTCGTCCCAATTCAAGTGGGGGAGTTATGAAGTGTTACGCTGCTCAGAACTGCTCTAAGAACCTCACATCGTTCTCATAGAGGAGGCGGAGGTCGTTGATGTCGTAGCGTCCCATTACCATACGCTCAAGTCCGAGACCGAATGCGAATCCGGAGTACTTCTCAGGGTCGATACCGCAGTTCTCAAGAACCTTGGGGTGGACCATACCAGCGCCGAGTAGCTCGATATATCCCTCATCCTTACACATTGAGCAGCCCTTGCCGCCGCAGTTGAAGCAGCTTATATCTACCTCACAGCTCGGCTCAGTGAAGGGGAAGTGGTGGGGACGGAAGCGGAGCTTGCAGTCCTTTCCGTAGAGCTTCTTCATAAGCATTTCAAGAGTTCCCTTCAGGTCTGACATTGTGATGCCCTCGTCGATAACGAGGCCCTCTATCTGGTGGAAAAGTGGGGAGTGAGTAGCGTCAACAGCGTCTGAACGGAAAACTCTTCCGGGGGAGATAATGCGTATCGGAGGCTTCTGGTTCTCCATAACGTGTACCTGAACGGATGAGGTCTGGGTACGGAGAAGGATAGTCTCGTTTGTATTTTCAATATAGAAAGTATCCTGAGTATCTCTTGCAGGGTGGTCGGGAGGGAGGTTGAGAGCCTCGAAAACGTGGTAGTCGTCGTCTATCTCAGGGCCGTCAGCTATCTCAAAGCCCATGCCCATGAATATCTCTCTTATCTCGTTTTCCACCTTGGTAAGTGGGTGGAGCTTTCCGAAGGGAGCGTGTTTGCCGGGGAGTGTGATGTCTATCCTCTCCTCAGCCAGTTTAGCGGACTGTGCACTTGCCTTCAGAGCGGCGAGCTTAGTACTGATAGCCTCCTCGATGTCAGCTCTTACCTTGTTTGCGAGCTGGCCGATGACCGGTCTTTCCTCTGCTGAGAGCTTACCCATCTGCTTGAGTATAGCTGTGAGCTCTCCCTTCTTTCCGAGAAACTTTATCCTCAGTTCATCGAGAGCTTTGATCTCAGTACAGGAGCTAAGTTCCTGCTTAGCCTGTGATTCGATTTTTTCAAGCTGTTCTTTCATTTTTTCACCTCAAATAATTAATTCATAATTCATAATGCATAATGCATAATTGTATGCTATTGTCGGCAGATATTCGTAATTATGAATTATGAATTCTGCATTATGCATTAAAAAAAGTCCTGCCCTAAAGGACAAGACTGCTCTTGTTTTTATACCACCTTTGGTCAGGAGAGCCGACACTCTCTTGTCTTTAACGCAGACCTACGTCAGAGCCTACAATGCCTGCCGGATACATCTTCACAGCTGTACCGCACTGCACTTCAGTCCTGCCCCTCGTGAGTGAACTTCAGACGGCTTTCCGACGGAACGCTCCCACCGATACGCTCCTCTCTGAGGACATCCGGCCGGCCTACTCTCTCAGTCATAGGGTTACTAAGAATATTATAATACTCCTGCAAAAAAAAATCAAGTATTTTATTGAAATTTTTTTTGTGATGTGCTATTATATAAGATGTACAGAATTTTTAACGGAGTGATATAATGGATAATTTTGCAGAACAGCTCGTATTCAAGAAAGAGACAAAGGCAGACAAGGCCAGAAGGATAGGAACAGTCATTTCAGGCTCACTGTTTACGTTTTGTCTCGTGCTCATCGCACTGATGATGCTGGGAAAGCCAATGATGGCATTTTTCTTCTTCATTCTTGCGGTAGGCGCAGGCTACGGCACATACTTCCTTGTAACATCGTCCTACGTGGAGTATGAGTATACCTTCACAAACGGCGAGCTGGACGTTGACAAGATAATCGCCAAGAAAAAGCGGACCTCCCTTCTCAGTGTGGAGGTCAGGAGCTTTACTGATTTCGGCAGATATTCTGACGGACTTGAGGAGTCCGAGGACATGACAGTAGTATTTGCTACTGACAATGTGGCCTCGAAGGAGTACTATGCTGATTTCGACCACAAGGAGTACGGCATTACCCGGCTGGTATTCGTGCCTGACGAGAGAATGCTGGATAATATCCGGAAGTTCCTGCCGGCCAAGCTCAGGAACAATATCGGGGACTGATGTTCCCCATAAAATACAGGGGCCCTTTATCTGAGGAGCTCCTGAAAAAAGGAGGTCATTGGCTATGCTTATCGTATCACCAAAACAAATGAGCCACCTGGAGGAACGCTCAGAGAAACTGGGAGTCTCCAAGAAACAGCTCATGGAAAATGCCGGAAAGGCTCTCGCAGAGGCTATCGACAACTACTGCCGCAGGGACCCCTCAGTCCCCGCTGAGGAAAAGTCGATAGTGTTCCTTGCAGGAAAGGGCAATAATGGCGGAGACTGCTTTGCCGCAGCAAATATCCTTGTATACCGGGGTTACAAGATAACCGTCATAAATGTAGGAGGTCAGCCATCAACTGACCTTGCAAAGGAGATGTTCCTGCGACTGCCAAAGGAGAGGATAGAGTTCATAGACGGCTACCGCAGCGAAAGTGTGGAGGCCGCTATCGAGGCCGCAGAGCTTGACTATATGACTATCCCTCAGACCAAGGAACTGGACGACCTTGCACGTAAAAAGGACAGGAACCCTCTGGAGAACATCCTCCTTCAGGAAAAGCGCAGGATGAGCCTGGTGAAAAGCGCCGTTATCTGTGCCAATGTGGTGGTTGACGGAGTGTACGGCACCGGTTTCCACGGACAGCTCGACAAGAACATTGCAGGGATATTCTCTATCGGCACCAGCGCATACCGTATAGCAGTTGACGTTCCCAGCGGAGGAAACAGTTCAGTGGGAACAGTTGCCTTCGGAGCCTTTGAGGCTGATGAGACAGTGACCTTCGGGTTCCTGAAAACAGGAATGACCCAGTACCCTCTGAGGAAGTACTGCGGAAAAATGACAGTTGCAGACATAGGACTGCCAAGAAATGCTCTGGATATACTTGAAGGGGACAGAAAGTACTACAGGATAGAGCGCACCCACCTTGCGAGCTTCCCTCTCAGACGTGAAAGAGACTCCTACAAGGGGACATTCGGCACTGTACTGGTAATAGCAGGCAGCTCCTCTATGCGTGGAGCGGCAGCCTTTGCAGCCTTAGGTGCACTCAGAAGCGGTGCCGGACTTGTCAGGGTAGCATCGGTTGAAAAGTGCATAGACTCCATAGCTCCTCTTGTGCCGGAAGCCACCTACATCGAACTGGAAAGTGACGATTACGGATATATGCTCTTTGACAGCAGCAAGAACGCTGTCCAGGAGGCTATGGACAAGGCAAATGCTATAGTCATTGGCTGCGGTATGGGAGTAACTCCGGACACAATTGAAATGACACGTTTCGTGCTGGCAAATGCAAAATGCCCGGTAATTGTGGACGCAGATGGAATAAATTGTATAGCCTCGGACATAGATATTTTACTGGGAAAGAAGTCCGACGTCATAATCACTCCCCACGTTGGAGAAATGGCCCGTCTCCTGAACTGTGAGAACTCTATGATAAGGGACAACCGCATTGTCGTTGCTGAGAAGTACGCTGAAAAGTACGGCATCACTGTAGTACTCAAAGGAGCAGGTACTCTCATCGCCAACAGCCGCATGACGGCATCCAACCACACAGGCAATGCAGGAATGGCCGTAGGAGGCAGCGGAGATGTGCTTGCAGGTATCATAGGCTCGATAGCCGCTCAGGGCTGCTCGGTATATGACAGCGCCTGTGCAGGAGTCTATATCCATGGACTTGCCGGAGATGCTGCGGCCGAAAAGCTGGGAATGGAGGCAATGCTGCCGAGAGACATCATCGACTGCATCTCTGATTCCTACAGACTGCTAAGGGAAAAACACGGAACAAAGGCCTGACGGCCAGAATGAGAGCTGAGAAAGTACATCATGATAGGTCTGCTTTCTGCTGCTGACAACTGGAACTGACAGGAAAAATAAAGGATGTATAAAGTCTGAAATTCTGGATATATGATAGGAGAAGATACCATGAAAAGGCTTTTTACATTCGCAGTCACATTTCTGACCATACTCTGCCTGACGGCCTGTTCAGTGCCGCTGAAAACTACGACTACCAGGAAAAACGGCCTGAACTGTGCTTTTCAGTCAGAAGTGAGCATAACTCTTGACCGCTTGCAGGCCGAGGGAACGGTACACCGTAAGGGAGCAGGGCTCTGGGACGTGGAATTCACATCTCCGAACACTCTCAGCGGTGTGAAGCTGGAATTCAGCGAGGGAAGCGTAAATGCATCCTATAAGGGGCTGAGCTTTTCTGTGCCGCAGTCGGCAGTGCCGGTGAAGTCCATGATGCTTAATCTCATAAAAGCCGTGGACGACAATGCGTCCCTTGAAGAGCTGAAAGGTGACGAAAAGGACGGTATGCTTGCAGTAAGCGGCAAGCTGGAGGGCGGAGACTATGTCCTTACCGTTGACAAGGACGGCAGGCTCAGCGGATTTGAAATGGCAAATAACAGCCTGAAAATGACCTTTACAGGACTTACGGTCACAGGGGACACTTCCGCTCCTGAGACTGTTACCGGAACAGAAGTCCCGGAGCTGACAACTTCCGTTACAACTGAATGAAAAAAGGGACCCTTTTCAAAGGGTCCCTTTTTGCGCTTATATCATTTTACTCAGCCTTTGAGTGCGACTCTTCTTATCTTGCCGCTGATAGTCTTGGGAAGCTCATCTCTGAACTCGACTATTCTGGGGTACTTGTAGGGAGCAGTGTGCTTTTTTACGTAGTTCTGTATCTCCTTTTTGAGCTCGTCAGTTCCTACAGTGCCCTTTGTGAGGACGATAGATGCCTTGACTACCTGACCTCTTACAGGGTCGGGAGCAGCGCTTACACCGCATTCAAGCACGTATGGGAGCTCCATGATAACGCTTTCTATCTCAAAGGGTCCGATGCGGTATCCGGAGGACTTGATAACGTCGTCAACACGGCCTACGTACCAGAAATATCCATCCTCGTCCTTCCAGGCTGTGTCTCCGGTGTGGTATACGCCGTCGTGCCAGACCTCGGCAGTCTTTTCCTCGTCACGGTAATAGCCAAGGAAGAGTCCGCAGGGCATATTCTTGTCTGTGCGGATGACTATCTCGCCGGTCTCACCGGTCTTTACAGGGTTTCCGTCAGGGTCAACTATGTCAACATCGTAGAGGACGCTGGGCTTGCCCATTGAACCGGGACGGCAGGTCATGCCTACGAAGTTGCCTATGGAAAGAGTCGTTTCGGTCTGACCGAAGCCCTCCATGAGTTTTACTCCCGTAGCCTTCAGGAACTGGTTGTACACCTCAGGGTTGAGAGCCTCGCCTGCAACAGTTGCGTACTTGATAGAACTGAGGTCGAACTTGGAGAGGTCCTCCTTTATAAAGAAACGGTACATTGTTGGAGGAGCGCAGAATGTAGTGATGTTGTACTTCTTGAACATGGGGAGTATCTTGTTTGCGTCGAAGCGGTCGAAGTCATAAACGAAGATACAGGTCTCGCTGAGCCACTGACCGTAGAGCTTGCCCCAGAGAGCCTTGCCCCAGCCGGTGTCGGAGATAGTGAAGTGTATGCCGTTAGGGTCAACATTGTGCCAGTAGCGGGCAGTGATGAAGTGGCCCAGAGCATAGAGGTGGCAGTGTGTGGCTATCTTCGGGTAGCCTGTAGTGCCGGATGTGAAGAACATCAGGTTGGGCTCACGGCCGCATGAGAGCTTGTCAGGGTCGGTGGGACGGTCAAATACGTCGCTGAATCCGGCCATTTCCTTGTCAAAGTCGGCCCAGCCTTCACGCTCGCCGTGGACTATCATCCTTGTTATATCCATGCCGCTCTCTTCAACTGCCAGGTCAACCTGATGAGCAACGTCACCGTCGCCGGTGCAGACGATAGCCTTTACGTCAGCGGCCTTGAAACGGTATGTAAAGTCATGCTGAACGAGCTGGTTGGTAGCAGGTATAACGATAGCCCCTATCTTGTGAAGGGCGATGATAGAGAACCAGAACTGGTAATGTCTTTTCAGTACCAGCATGACCTTGTCGCCCTTCTTTATTCCTTTGGAGAGGAAATAATTTGCAGTCATATTGGAGTACTTCTTTATATCAGCAAAGGTGAACTTCCTGTCGGAGAGGTCCTCTGCAACATATATCATAGCTGTCTTGTCAGGACATTTTGCAGCGAGGGCATCAACAACATCGAAGCCGAAGTTGAAGGTCTCCTCGTTCTTGAACTTTATGCCTGTGAGTGCGCCGTCAGCATCAGTCTCGACAGATACGAACTTGTCAGCAACGGGGTCCTCGATATGAGCAAGGTCAAAGTTGGTGACACCGGGTATCATAACTGGGTCAAGGTGGTTTATAGCGTACTGAGGCTGATTTACTCCGCAGACGATAGCGTAGAACTTACACTCCTTGCCGCCTACAGCCCATTCGTCGTGGGGCTCGGAGCTGTCGTAGTAAATGGAGTCACCCTCGTTGAGGACCTCGATATTATCGCCTACACGGACCTTGAGCTGGCCGCTGATAACTATATCCATTTCCTGACCCTCGTGGGTGTGGGGGTGGGGAACACGGAATTCCTCGTCAACGTAGGGGATAGTAACAAGGAAGGGCTCGGCTATCTTGTTTCTGAACTTAGGAGCAAGACGGAGGTAGCTCAGACCCTTGCGGCGGGCAATGGGGAGTCCCTCACCCTTTCGGGTTATATCGAAGCTGTTGATACGGGGGGATTCGCCTTCCATGAGGTCGGTTATCTCAACACCGCAGGCATTTGCGAACTTATAGATAAATGAAAAGCTGAAGTCCTTGGCACCGCCCTCATAGGCGCTGTATTCAAAGACGGAAACGCCTATTTTCTCGGCCATTTCCTCCGGAGTCAGGCCGACTGATTCACGGGTAGCTCTGATTCGCTCAGCGACCTCTCTTATTTTAAATTCGGGGTTCAAATTATTATTCATAGCAAGCCTGTTCCTTTCTGTAGATTTACAGACGGTAAGAAATTAAAATTTATACAAAACGTACATCGTCATTTTTGCTTACATAAGTCATATTATACTACTTTAGGGCAGATTTGTCAACCACATCAGGGGCACATGGGCATAAAAATACTGCTGTGGGATACACAGCAGTATGCATTATCCTAAGCATTCGATGATGTCGCTCAGGGTATCTTCTCCGGTGGACTTGTCTCCGGCCTCGCTCATGTTTTCGGAATCGTAGCCGTCACTTACAGCAGCGACAACGCACTTTCCGTTCTCAAATGCGAGGACATAGTCGAAGGTGAATGCGTTCTCATAGTACTGGTCAAAGCAGACAAAGAACTGCTCTGCCTGAGCCTCGGTAAGGTCCTTGTTAAGTGAAATGTCGGAGCAGATAACAAAGCTGCGGGGGAAGCTGCTGTCCTTGACAGAAATGTCCTCATAAGCAGCAGATGCAGCCTTTCTTGCGGACTCAGCCTCCTGAGCCCAGTTGGTCTCGTCCTCCAGGAGGTATTCATCATCACTGTCGGAGCTTTCCTCCTCGTCCTCATCTGACGACATACCGGCAAATTCGCAGTAAGCATCAGATAGGGTAGAGCATCCTGTGGAAAGTGAGCCGAACTCGACTATATCATCCGAGTCAAAGCTGCTTGCGGCAGCGGTATATACACATTCGCCGTTATCGAGAACGACGATATAGCTTATTTTTTCGGCATCGGGGTAGTATTCCTTTATGTCATCGGCAAGGAGCTGAGGGTCAATTTTGGCAGAGACCAGGTCTCTGCTGGTATCGGAGCATATTATTATGCGTCCGGAAATATCATATCCTTCGCCGTCCATATCAGCGGCGGCAGAATCAGCGGCTGTTCTCAGAGTTCCTACAGCAGTTCTGAGCTCAGATACCGGGACCGGTACAAATGATGAGGATGTCTCCTCCGAAGAGCTGCTGCTGCCTCCGCAGGATGTCAGGGAACAGACAGTCAAAGCTGCTGCTGATAATGCTGAGATCATTTTTTTCATGGAGCACCTTCCTTAATGAGGGTATCGTCTTAAAATACATTATAATGTTTCACAAGGAAATTGTCAATAGTTTTTTGTGGCTTGAAAGGAAACTATTTTACCTCCGCAGTGTTCCGGACGCAGCTCCTTATTGAGGATAACAGCGGAGGCCTCCGCTGAATATCATGTATTGAAGGAGGTGAGATACATGATAGCTTACGGCATCGACGTGTCCCGGTGGCAGGGGAGCATCGACTGGACTAAGGTAAAGACTGATTTCTGTATAATACAGGCCGGATTCGGACGGGAGGCCTCACAAAAGGACATCCGGTTCGATGAGAACTATTCCGGCTGCAAGGCGGCAGGCATCCCATGCGGAGCCTACTGGTACAGCTATGCAACGTCAGAGGACGAGGCACGGAAAGAGGCAGCGGTCTGTCTGGATATATTGAAAGGCAGGCAGTTCGAGTACCCGATATATTACGACGTAGAGGAGCAGCGTACCCTGAATCTGGGAAAGGAGAAAGTCAGTGCTATTATAAGAGCATTCCTTGATGAACTGGAAAAGGCAGGATATTTCGCCGGCCTTTATATGTCAGCGTCCTATCTCAGGGACTATGTGACAGACCATGTCAAGGAGAGGTATGCGGTCTGGGTGGCTCATTTCGGAGTCAGCAAGCCTGACTACTCCGGCAGGTACGGTATGTGGCAGAAGTCCAACACAGGCCGGATGGACGGTATAAGCGGAAATGTTGACCTTGACGAGTGTACGGAGGATTACCCGGCTATCATAAGGTCAGCGGGACTCAACGGCTTTTCCGGACCTGTCAGGGAACAGAAAGCGGTGACTCTTATAATTGTCGGAAAGACCTACAGCGGGACTCTGATTCTTGAATAAAAAGCAAAAAAGCGGCCCTGTGGACCGCTTTTGCTGTACCTTTATGAGATCACTTGGATGCTATATCCATTATTTCCTGGAATGTCTTGCAGTCTGCGATGCTGTCTGTTTCGCCGTTAATGCCGAGAACATCTGATTTGTAAACCTCAGCGACAGCGGTATACTTTACGGTACCGTCCTCGATGAGCATGATGTATTCGAATTTGTCAATATCTGCAAAATATTCCTTTATATGTGCATTGAGCCAGAAATACTCAAAGCCGTCGGTCACTTCAACGTAGTCCATGTTGGATGAAACTATCTGCTTGCCGCTTATATCCATACCCTCAGCGTCCATGTCCATGAGAGTAGACTGTGCTGCCAGCATGAGAGAGTGTGCGGCTATCTCATACTTTTTGTTGTCCTCTTCGGAATCGCCTTCAGCAGCGGCTGTAGTATCATCTGCTGTCTCGTCATCGTCGTTCTGTTCATAGGCATTTGCAGACTCGGAAGTCTTGCTGCTCTCGTTGCTGCCGTCGCTGTCTCCACAGGAAACGAATGCACAGGCTGAAAGTGAAAGAGCGAATACCATTGCTAATACTTTTTTCATATAAACACCCTCTATAGTTATTATTCAGCAAGCAGCTTTTCAGCACTTGCAAGTTTAACACAGATAACAAAGAGCTCCATAGCCTTTTTGAGGTCCTCTACAGGCGGATATGTAGGAGCGATACGGATATTTCTGTCACGGGGGTCAACACCGTAGGGGAATGTTGCACCTGCACCTGTGAGAGTAACTCCTGCCTCACTGCAAAGCTGGACGATGCGCTTTGCACAGCCGTCCATTGCGTTGAATGAAACGAAGTATCCACCCTCAGGGTCAGTCCATTCACCGATGCCAAGAGGAGCTATCTCTCTGCTGAGAGTTTCGCAAACTATCCTGAACTTAGGAGCGATTATTGCCTGATGCTTTTTCATGTGCTCGCACATATTTGCAAAAGTACCGAAGAACTTCACATGGCGGAGCTGGTTCATCTTATCATAGCTGATTATACTGATGCCCAGAGCCTTCTTGAGCTCATCCACATTTTTCTTGCTTGCACCCATTACAGCAACTCCTGCGCCGGGGAAGGTTATCTTTGATGTAGAGCCGAAGATGTATACCATATCCTCATTTCCGGCCTTTTTGGCCTCTTCAAGGATATTGAGGATAGGCTTTGGTGAGTCAGTGAGGTGGTGGATGCAGTATGCATTGTCCCAGAAGATACGGAAGTCCTTGGCAGCAGTCTTGAGAGAAGCAAAACGTTTTACAGTCTCATCGCTGTAGGAGATGCCGTCGGGGTTGGAGTACTGGGGGACGCACCATATTCCCTTGATAGAATCGTCCTCAGCAACGAGCTTTTCTATCATGTCCATGTCAGGACCGGTGGGAGTCATGGGGATATTTATCATTTCGATGCCGAAGAACTCAGTTACCTTAAAGTGACGGTCGTAACCGGGGACAGGACAGAGGAACTTTATGCTGCCGCACTGTGACCAGGGAGTGCCGCCGAGTACGCCCTTATTAAATGCAGTCTGTACTGCCCAGAACATAGCATTGAGGCTGGAGTTGCCGAAGATGATTATCTCTTCATTGGAAACGCCTATCATGTCGGAGAAGAACTCCTTAGCTTCCGGGATGCCGTCAAGCATACCGTAGTTGCGGACGTCCACACCGTTTTCACTCATGAAGTCACCGTCGTCGAATACATTGAGCATATCCACGCTGAGTTCGAGCTGCTCTTTGCAGGGGTTGCCTCTTGACATATTGAGACACAGACCCTGGGATTTGAAGTCGTTATAGAGAGCCAGGGTGTCGTTTTTGAATCCGACGAGCTGGTCCTTGGACATTTCGGATAAATACATTTCAGGAACCTCACCTTTCAAATGATAATTTTTTGCCAAATAAAAGTATACCATAGCGCCGTTTTTTTTTCAAGTGACAATATAACAAATATTGAGCACGGAAACCCCGATTTTTTGGTGTTTTATGCTTGTTACAGGCGTTTTCGGGCTTTTTTTATGGTCAATACGCATTATAAAGAGCAGATTATTTGTGCTGTTTTAACGAAAATACATATAAATCATTGACAAGTTGGATGCAATTTGCTATAATATGATTAGGTATATAAATTATAGATATAAATATATCAGGGAATTAGGGAATAATTATTTCTTGGAGGTATCATTATGAAAAAATTATTCTCATCTTTAGTATCTGTTTTTACATCTGCTGCCCTTCTTTCCGGTGCAGCGCTCCCGGCAGTTAGTGCTGAGGAGGAAACGGAAGTCCTCATGGACTACGGACAGGTAACTCTTGGCGATGCTATGCAGTTTTCTGCTAATTACAGCGAAAACGGCTACAACTACGGCGTCTATCTGGACGAGAACAATGTTGAGTTCTACAAGGCCTTTATCCAGCTTATCAATCCGTCTACTTCGACTATAACTGTAAAGCTGCCGGAGCCTGTATCTGCAACTCTTTCCACCAACAGTCCGTCTGCCATGACAGAGGCTGACCAGCTTGCCTATGAGGAGGCTCTTTATAAGGCTTGCCGAGCCGGTATAGATACCGCATTGTTCGATATGCCGGACATTTTCTGGCTCGACCTTACCAAGACCGGCATAGGCTCACAGTACAGCTCATCCCGTGACCGTAAGACAGGTACATATACAATTACTATCCAGAATATCACCCTATCCCCCGATTACTTTGACTCGTTCTCCTCGATGGACGAGGTAATGGAGTACAAGGCCAAGCTGGAAGATGCCGTTGCAAACTTCCCCGTGGAGGGCGACACTCGCTATGACCAGCTCAAGAGCATACATGACTACATATGCAATTTTACATATTACGATATAAATTCTCCATTCTACAGTTCCGCTCTCGGCTCACTTGTTGAACCCGGTGCGGTATGTGAGAGCTATTCCGAGGGCTTCAAGCTCATCTGTGACAGTCTGGGCATCCCCTGTGTGGAGGTCATAGGAAACTTCAATGCGGATAATACTGAGGCCCATATGTGGAACTATGTCCAGATGGAGGACGGCAAGTGGTATGCCGTTGATGTAACATGGGATGACCGTGACGGCAGATACGGAGTTGACTATACCTATGACTATTTCCTGAAGGGCTCTGGTTCCTTTTTCAGTAATCATACTCCGGAGGCGGACTACGGTATCACACATTTTTACTACCCCGAATTGTCCGAGACTGACTATGTTCCCGGACAGACCATAGTTTCCACGACTACGACCACAACCTCGATGACTACTACAACTACATCTACAACTACTTCAACTACCACAACGTCTGAGACAACATCAACATCCACAACTACAAAGAGGCCTGAACCGACGACTACTACAACATCAGCTACAACGACTTCTGCGACTTCTTCGACGACTACTACAGTGACTTCAACAGAGCCGCCCACAACGACTACAGTTCCTGAGCCTGTTACCGGTGATGTCAATAATGACGGCAATCTGGGTATCTCAGACCTTGTATACTGCATGAAGGTCGTTCTTGGTGATGAAATTCCCCTCAGCACCTGTGATGTTGACGGTGACGGAAGAATAAATTCCTTCGATGTTGGATTCATCCGCAGACTGCTGATACTCGGCTGGAAATGAACATAAAAGGACTGCTCAGGCAGTCCTTTTTTATTGTTGCACCTGTGCAACCTCTTTACAAAATCAAGGCTTAGTGGTATAATAGTAATGTTTGTGATAAGTTTAACAATTGAAAGAGGAACTGCAATGAGAAAGACTTTAGATATTTTCCTCCGCTCCTTCCTTACAGGCATTGCTATCGCTCTGGGAGGAACGGTCTACCTTTCATGCGAAAACAAGTACCTGGGAGCCTTCCTTTTCGGAACTGGACTTTTCGTGATACTTAGCTTCGGATTCAGCCTGTTTACCGGAAAAGTCGGCTATGCTGTCGAAAACAGGCTGTCCTACATACCTGAGCTGTGTCTTATCTGGCTCGGAAACCTTGCCGGCACAGCAGCTGCTGCCGGACTTCTGCTGAATACCCGCATCTCCGGGATAGGAGAAAAGGCAAAGTCGATGTGCAGTCTGAAATTCTCCGACGACCTGCTGAGCGTATTCATCCTGGCCTGCTTCTGCGGACTGCTGATGTTCATTGCCGCCGACGGCTACAAGGTGATAACCAATCCTGTCGGACAGATGCTTGCAGTGTTCCTGCCGGTTGTGGTGTTCATACTTAGCGGATTTGAGCACTGTGTTGCGAATATGTTCTACTTTACCATAGCACGTGCCTGGGATGCAAAGGCGGTAGGCTATCTGCTGGTCATGACTCTTGGCAATGCGGCAGGCGGAATGTTTATCCCTATTGTGAGAAAGGGCTTTATAGCAAAAGAAAAAGGACGGTCATGAACCGTCCTTTTATATTATCAGAAAACAGCTTTCTTTATCATTGCCAGCTCTTCAAGGGAGATGCAGTTCTTGAAACCGCCGTGTTTCATCACGGACAGCATTTCGTCTATCTCAGCCCAGCAGACCTCAGATACCTCTTCGGGGTCCAGGACCAGCTTGTCTATGTCAATGTTTTCACGGCAGAGATAAACTGCGCTCATCTCGTTATCGACTATATCGACGCCGTCAGTGTAGACGTTCTTTCTGAGACCTATGAGCTCCAGTTTGTTCTTTGGAATGTCCAGACCAAGCTCCTCGTGGAGCTCACGGACCGCTGCACTGCGGAATTCTCCGCCCTGGGAAACGTGTCCGGCAGCAGAAACGTCATAGCAGTCGGGGTTGATGCGCTTTTCCGGAGACCTTTTCTGGAGAAGCACGTAAATGCCCATGTCCTTGCGTTTTATGAGCCATATGTGTACTGTAGGATGAAGGTCACCGTCACGGTGTACAAGAGACCGTGGCTTGACCATGCGTGTCATTCTTGCCTGGCTGTCGATAAGGTTGAGGAATTCATCAACAAATCGCTCAGTTTTTATATTGGGGTTCTTTTCTTCACAGTCTGCAAAGATGCCTGTTATTTCGTCTATCGTTTCATTTGGGACGTTCTCATCTGAGATGTAAATATTGTACTCCTCAGGCTCCTCACGGCTGAGGAGGTGTCCGGTGAGACCGTCTGAGTCTGTGACTCTCTCATCGTTAAGTTTAGCAGCAAGCTCCTTATAAAGGGCCTCACTGTTTTCCAGCTTGTTCAGAAATATTTCTATCATTGTCCATTCAGCTCCATTCTTTTGCCGGACCATGTCCGGCGTTTGTAATTATATACCTATTAAATAGAAAAGTCAATAGCTTTTCCGGCTTTTTTCGCTAAGAAAGATTTAAGACTTTTTTAAGA
>CACWPR010000029.1 GCA_902762855.1 Ruminococcus flavefaciens | reverse complement strand
ACGCCCTTTTCTTCCTTCATCTTGTCGATAAGCTCTTCAAAGTACTTCTTACCAACTTCCATAACTACGTCAGAATACATCTGGATGAATCTTCTGTAGCAGTCCCAAGCCCATCTGGGGTTGTTGGACTTTTCAGCAATAGTGTTAACAACAGTCTCGTTGAGACCGAGGTTAAGGATAGTATCCATCATACCGGGCATTGAAGCTCTTGCGCCTGAACGAACGGAAACGAGGAGCGGATTCTCCTTGTCGCCGAACTTCTTGCCGGTGATTCCTTCCATCTTGGTGATGTACTCATTGATCTCAGCCTGGATCTCGTCAGAGATACCGCCGTCCTCATAGTACTGAGTACAAGCCTCTGTTGTGATAGTAAAGCCCTGAGGAACAGGGAGGCCGATGTTAGTCATCTCAGCAAGGTTTGCACCCTTACCGCCGAGAAGCTCTCTCATGTTAGCATTACCTTCAGAGAAAAGGTAACAATATTTGTTTGCCATTGGTATATACCTCCAGTTTTAAACATTACCGAACAGGAGACAGAGTTAGCCCCTGTTCGAGTTATATTTATTATAACACATTCTGTAAAAAAATACCATATCTATCGCTATAAAATAGAAGTAAAATTTAAGAGTTGATTTTATTGCACATTTCACAAAAATTCAAGGTGTCCTATAAAAATAAGAAAAAAGACTTGCATTTATTGTTAAAGTATGTGAAAATATAAGAGACAAGTACTATCTTGTCATTCACGATATACTTTATTAAATTGAAAGAATCAATTATGAAAAAACTTGTAATTCCACTCACTCTACTGAGCCTTTTGACCTGCTCCGCATTTTCTTGCGGCAGTAAGAACAGCAGTTCCTCGTCTGAAAGCACCAGTATATCCGCTGAAACGACTGCGGCATCTATAGAAACTGCAACCGAACCAGCAACAGAATCAACTACAGAAGCACCAACCGAACCCGCTTACTACAGTGAGCTTGTCTACCCTGACACAATGACCGAAAAGGAAAAGACCGGAACAGCTTACCGTGACTTTACCCTGCTCAGTTTCAGCAGAGCAAACGAACTGGGACAAAACATATTCTCATTTCACATCAGTCCGGAAACTATCGGTCTGATAAACGAAATAAAGGCTAATATATGTGAGCTTATAGTTTACGATGAAGAGCTTGATACAAACTTTCTCGTGCATATAACACTTCCGCCGGACTACGACGAAAGCAAGGAATATCCCATATTCTTCCTTACCGATTCAACAGTCTCCATGAACAAGATCCCGTATATGTGGAAGGCGATCGAAAACGGCGAAGCTGCTCCCGTTATATTTGCTGCTCTCGGATTTGATTACGACAGAGACGGCAACAGCGACGAAGAACGCTCACGCATATTTATCGTACACGAGGAGCAGACACTTGACTTCATAACCAACGACCTTATGAAGCTTATCTCTGCCAATTACAAGACTGATGCCTCACGTTCTGTATTCTTCGGCCACTCATGGGGCGGTCTGTTCTCACACTACGCTCTCTGCAATTCCGACAAGTATGAGTATCAGCCCTTCAAGAACTATATCATAGGTAGCGCTGCACTGTCTATGATGTCCGGCAAAGAATACTGGGATGTGGATATCCCGTGGGAATATGATGACGAAATGCTTGCAGAACACGCAGCCTGCATGAGAGATTTCGATTATTTCGACCGCAATGAGACCATGGACAAGAACGTGTTCATAAGCGTTGGCAGCGAAGAGGACTGGATCGAGACCTGGATGAACGGCCTGACTATGGTGGAAAACGCTAAGGTGCTTTATGACAGACTGACCGCTCACGGTGTTAATGCAGAGCTGAAAATATATGAAGGCAAAGATCACGGATCTTATGTTGATGATATGCTGGAGGAATATCTGAAAAAGAATTTTCCGGCTGAAAACCGATAAACAGGAGGAATAGAAAATGAACAAAGCAATAATCTTAGCAGGCGGTCAGGGCAAGCGCATGAAAGCCGATATGCCCAAGCCTCTCTTCAAAGTACTCGGTGAACCAATGCTGGAATGGGTCATATCCGCCTGTGAAAAGGGCGGAGTGTCCGATATATGTGTAGTCAAGGGATTCATGGGCGAAATGATAGACCAGTATCTCGGCGGACGCTGCCAGACAGTCCTTCAGGCTGAGCGGCTCGGTACAGGCCACGCCGTAATGCAGGCCGTCCCCTTCCTTAAAGAAGACACATCAGGCAATACCCTGGTGCTCTGCGGCGACGCCCCATTCATTGACGCTGAAACTATCAGTGACGCTCTGGTCATACATACTCAGCAGGGAAATGCCGTAACAGTGATCACCGCTGAACTTGAGGACCCCAAGAGCTACGGAAGGATAATCCGCACAGAGTCCGGAATAAGCGGAATCGTTGAGAAGAAGGACGCATCAGAGGAACAGCTCAAAATAAAGGAGGTCAACTCCGGAGCCTACTGGTTCAGGACCGCAGACCTCATCGACCTCCTTGGAAAAATTACAAATAACAACGTCCAGAATGAGTACTACCTCACAGACACAATATCTATAGCACTCAGTGAGAGCAAAAAAGCCGGAGCCTACAAGTCCGGCAACCCGGATCTCATCTTAGGTGCAAACGACCGGAAGGACCTGCTGGAGCTCAACAACATCGCACGTATGGCTGTCATTGAAAAACATCTCATCAACGGTGTGGAGTTCGTATGCACTGACGGAGTCATTATAGAACGTGACGTAGAGATCGGTGCCGGCACTCAGATACAGCCCGGAACTATTCTGAGAAAGGGTACTAAAATAGGCAAAAACTGCATCATCGGCCCCAACGCTCTGGCTGAAAACTGCGCCTTTGGAGACAACGTTTCCTTCAACGCATCTCAGGCTTACGACTCTACTATCGAAAGTGGAGTTACTGTCGGCCCATACGTACATATCCGCCCGGACAGCCATATCAAGAGCGGTGTCCACATCGGAGACTTCGTAGAGATAAAGAATTCAACTATCGGTGAGAAGACTGCTATAGCTCACCTGGCCTACATTGGAGACAGCGACATCGGCAAAAAGGTCAACATTGGCTGCGGCACAGTGACTGTCAACTACGACGGCATCTCAAAGAGCAGATGTATCATAGGAGACAACTGCTTCATAGGCTGCAACACCAACCTGATAGCCCCCGTAAAGCTGGGCAAGGCAGTTTATACTGCCGCCGGAACTACTGTCACCCGTGACGTCCCGGACTACGCTCTTGCCATTGACCGTGGTGTTATGAAGGTAAATGAAGGCTACACCCTCCGCAAGCTCAAGAACAAGAAATAATACAGCAAAAAGGCGTCCGTAATGACGCCTTTTTTATGGTATAGAAACGAAAATTGCAGAAAAATAACGTCCTTCATCGACACCCTCTCAAAAAGCCGATCAAGGACGCTATTCAGTTGCTGTGAGTACGCACCCTCTATACGTATTCACATCACGGCGGGCACATATTCCGAAGTGCCATACGATCCTTTTGCCAGCGCAAGTAGTATAGTATAACGTCTGAATCAACGAGAGCTGCTTTAGGCGATTAAACATATTATAGGCATTAATGTTTAATAACAGCTTTAATTCACAGAAGTTTGCTGAGATGTCTGCTGGATTCTGATCCGGCGGAGTTTAGACCGGATAAGCTAAAACGTGATCATATCTGCCGTCTTACAGGACACAAAAAATGTATCTGAATGTAATTATGCTGTGGAGGGAACCCCGATATATCGGTGTTTTCCGCATCCAACAATTGTATTATAAAGCAAAGAAGCCAGATAATCAATTGACAATCTTGCCGAGTTTTAGCACAAAGTTGCCATTTAAAATATAATATTTTTTATAGATATTCTGTTAATAATTCGTGTGATATAACTTATATATATTTCGTTTATATTTTCTAAATATGATTAAATATGTATAAATTAAAATATATTTTAAATGACGTTTCCTTCTATTTTTAGCCAAGGATAAGACTAGCTTGATTTGTGACTGCACAAAAGTTATATTAAACTTTTCATATTTCTAACATCAGTGCACAGCCTGTTTCACTATTAATTATAAATATTAAAAATCTCGGCCGAAGAAAAAATCTGAAATTTTTTTGAATTTTTTCGCATCATTATGTGAATTTCCGCTTTCACGGCACAAAAGTACAAAAAACAGGAGCCCTTGCGGCTCCTGCACTTTTATAATATTCCCATCGATGCATCCCTGATGCACTGCTTATAGTACTCCCTGCTCCAACTGAACTCAAATTCGCTGAACAGCTTCAAGCAAGCCTTGGCACTGCTTATGGCAGATTCCAGACCGTCATCGTCGCCGCTCTGAGCATAGAGATAAACTCCAGTTATCATTATCTCCAGGAGCTTTGTATCATTCTTTCCCTGGGGCTTATAGCCAAAATTCATCAGTTTGAACGCCTCTTTGTAATGCTTTCCGGCACAATCAGTCAGCGCAAGTGCAATATACAGGTCTGCCTGCTGCTGGAGACTCTTCTTCTGAGAATAGTTCTGCATGAAGTTGATATTTTCAGTACGGAAATCCTCAGCATCACGCCAGCGTCCCAGCTTGCTCTGAGTCTTGAGCATCTCTATGCAGTAGTAGTACTTATCATCACCGCTGAGTTTCTTATCCGCAAGCATTTCCAGATAAAAGTCAGCGCTCTTGTTGTCGTGTATCTTGTCATACAGTCTTGCGACCTGGATCACATCCTCAGCCGCAGGCTTTTTCACGTCATTTACGAAAGTATCTGCATACAGCTCGCACAGCTCCTTGATATAGCCTTCGCTGGTATATAGCTGATATATCTCCTCATACTTTTTCATTTCTGCTCCGAATGACGGCAGCAGTGCTTTGGCGAAACTGTTTTTTCTGCGTTCTGCCGGCGATAACATAGGCTCTGTCCCTCCCGATGCGATAGTGCGGTCCCCTGAGGCCGGCTCTTATCGCTCATATTCCTGTACCAATTAATTTTAGCACAAATTTATTACTTAGTCAATATTTGTTACACTGTTTCATGCAAAACTGTTGAAATGCACAAAAACGCCCCCGCATTTTTTCCTAATCAATTTATTGAACTATATCTGTTTTTAAGTTTATTTCAATTTTTTATGGTATAATATAGGTAGAGTGGGTAATCATACCCAGACGGAAGGAAGGTTGTTTATATGAGACTTTTGGTTGTTGAGGACGAAATGCAGCTCGCTGACGCCCTCACCGAGATACTTAAACGAAATATGTACACAGTCGATACCTCCTATGACGGCATCGAGGGCCTCGACAATGCCCTCACCGGCGTTTATGACTGCATCGTTCTGGATGTCATGCTTCCCGGTATGAACGGATTCGAGATACTCAGGACACTCAGAAAAGAAAAAATATCCACCCCGGTCCTCCTGCTCACCGCCAAGAGTGAGATAGAGGACAAGATAAACGGCCTTGACTACGGCGCTGACGACTACCTCACCAAGCCATTTGTCACAGGCGAGCTGCTTGCACGCATCAGAGCACTCACCAGACGCAAAGGTGAGATAATCGACGAAAACAAGCTGGACTACAACGGCCTTGAACTCAACAAGAGCACCTGCTCCGTTGTTTGGCAGGGAAACGACGTCAAGCTCAGCCTGAAAGAGTACCAGATAATGGAACTCCTCATCTCCAATCCCCACCAGATACTCCCGAAAGAGCGCATCATCGAAAAAATTTGGGGTTACGAAAGTGACGTAGAATACAACAACATTGAGGTCTACATATCATTCCTGAGAAAAAAGCTCTCAGTTATCAGCGCTCCAGTGCAGATAAAGACTGCAAGGGGCATCGGCTATTCCCTTGAATAAGGAGGTAAGGCCCGTATGTTCAGAAAAGCGCAGATGAAACTATTCGGCATAATCACTGCCGTTCTTCTCGCTATTTTTATCGCTCTTCTCAGTTCTGTAAATATCATAATGAAAATGGTCATGGAGAGACAGTCAAGGTCCGTCCTCAAACAAGTGGCCGCAGGCGTGGAGTACAACCCGGATACCGGTACATTCGATTACCTTCGTCCGGACAACTTCGGACGTGAGCCAAGAATGGACAACCGGGAGGACGTCCCGCCGGAAAAGCCGGTAGAAGAACGTACCACCGTACCTCAGACTACCGCTGAGGACACTACTGCTGACGATACAACAGCTCAGCAGGACACCACCCAGCAGGATACATCCGGCACTCCCTCCACAGTTTCTCCTGATACTACTGCCCCTCATGGAACAGAGCCGGAAGAACCAGGACCTCCGGAGCAGCCGGACCCCACGGACCCGCCGGCAGTCCAGCCACCTTCGGAAAAGCCTACAGAGGCCACAAAGCCTCCGGCTGTGACCACTCAGACCCCGGCAAATACCGCACCGCCAGTTACAACTGTTACTACTGCGGCAGCTATACCACAGCCTCCGGGATGGGAGGACCCCTCAGTGCGCCCGCCGCAGAGACCTGACCGTCCGGGCTGGGGTAGGTGGCCTAAGGACGACGACGATGACCTTCAGGACCACGACGACGGCCAATACACCTGGTGGGGGTTCACCTGCGATGAAGATGACGGCGATGAGCCAAACAACGGCTGGAGGCCCCCTCAAACGCCCGGATACAGGCCTGCACCCGATGAAGAAGTGCCTGAGGAACCAGTCATCGAAGAGGAATCCCTCACAACAACTACAGAAGGTGGCATAATGTCCCTGGCAAATATCGTGACCACCACTTCGACCACCGCAAGACAAAGCAATACCACCCAGCCAAAGCAGAAATACAACAGTTACAGCCGTGAAGGCGCCGAGCCAGTCCCCAAGACCCTCAGCTCTATAGATTTCTTCATCGTAATGGCCGACTCCAGCGGAAAATTCCTGGCAAAAGCAAACAACGAAGAGCTTACCGCTGATACAGCTCAGAAATACATCACAAAGATACTCGACTCAGGCAGCGAGACCGGTACACTAAACAATTTCCAATTCTACAGGCAGGAAAAAGATAACGGAACTCTGCTCGTCTTTACTGACAAGACCGCTGAGATAAATATGCTCAACAAGCTCATAAGGACTACTATTATAATAGGTGTATGTTCCTTCATCTTACTTACCGCCGCTGCATATTTCCTCAGCAGACAGATAATCAAACCGCTGAAAACAGCCTTTGAAAAGCAGAAGCAGTTTGTATCCGATGCAAGCCACGAGCTGAAAACTCCGGTCACTGTAATTTCCGCCAACGCAGACGTCCTCGCCGGCGAGATAGGTGAAAACAAGTGGCTGGCCTATATCAAGTCACAGACTGAAAGGATGAACGTCCTCGTCAATGACCTGCTGAACCTGACACGTCTTGAAAACAATACTTCCTCGGACTTCATAAGAACTGACTTTGACCTCAGCAAGGCTATAGTAAATACTGCCCTCCCCTTCGAATGTCAGGCCTTCGAGTCCAGCAAGAACTTCGTCGTGCAGGTTGAGGACAACATCATGATAAACGGCAGCGAAAAGCACATCAAGCAAATGGCAGCTATATTCATCGACAATGCCCTCAAATATTCCAAAGAGGGCGGAACAGTCAGAGTATCTCTGGAAACTCAGGGCGACAAGAAGGTATTCTCCGTATACAACACCGGACAAGGCGTCAAGGAAGAGGACAAAGACAAGATATTCGAGCGTTTCTACCGCAGCGATGAGTCCAGAAACAGAGCAACCGGCGGATACGGTCTCGGTCTGGCTATCGCAAAATCTATCATCGACAAGCACAAGTTCAAGGTCCACGTTGAAAACGACGAAGGACACAGCATATGCTTTGTCGTGACTATGTGACACAAATCAATATGATACAAGGGATGCCCTAAAGGCATCCCTTTTCATGTATATCAAGGCATAAAACGGTAATACTACTCCAGAAAGGAGTTTTTGCTATGAACATAACACCTGAACTTTACAGCGATATGTCCCGTCAGGCCTCACCAAGGTCCAATTCCAGAGTGAACGTCCCTGTGGCTTTCATCACCGGAGGATGCATATGCGTGGCCGGGCAGCTCATACTCTCCGCTGTCGAATCCTTCGGCATCGGACACCGGGCCGCAGCAATGTGGACCTCCGTCATCCTTATCGCCCTGAGCGCCCTCCTTACAGGTCCCGGCATTTACGGAAAACTGGCCAAACACGCCGGGGCAGGGACTCTGGTGCCTATAACCGGATTCTCAAACGCCATAAGCTCATCTGCCATCGAATCCCGCTCCGAAGGGTTCGTACTCGGAGTCGGAACAAAGATATTCACCATTGCAGGACCTGTAATCCTCTACGGCTGTGCCGCTTCGGTGGTCTACGGTATAATATACTATTTAATAGTATAGGCAGGATATCAAAAAAATAAGCAGGGCATATGCCCTGCTTTCACACAGATAAATGAAAATAAATATGTGTAGAACAAAAGAAAGGAGACAACAAAACGAGTGTTAATAATTAAAGATTATTTAACACTATAGTTATTATAGCCTATTTTTGACCTTTAGTCAAGAGAATTCAGAAAGTTTTTTCGTCACACGCAGAATTTCTGTCACTTTATACAAATAGTCATCACCGTGATTTTACAATATGTACAAAGTCCGCATTGGCGCAGCTTTTAACTATCTTTCTGTAAATTCTTTTTACTCCCTGTTTAAACACTCCACCCCCATATTGTCATTCTGCATCAATTTCTGTGTTGATTTTTATATATAAATCCGTACCATAATTGAAAAAAAGGTGTTTACAAAATTTATGTTTTATGTTATAATAGGAGAAGTAGTTATACATGGTTAACGAAATATCGCGCTTACCATCCTATAACCCCTTAAATATACTTTTTTCAGGAGGTCATTCCTATGGCAATCAAAAGAAAAATGAAAACCATGGACGGTAACAACGCTGCTGCTTGGGTATCATATCCCTTCACTGACGTTGCCGCTATTTACCCCATCACTCCTTCCTCAGTTATGGCTGAGGTAACTGATAGCTGGTCTGCTAAGGACAAGAAGAACCTTTTCGGTCAGCCTGTTACTGTTGCTGAAATGCAGTCTGAGGCTGGTGCTGCCGGTACTGTTCACGGTTCTCTCTCCGCTGGCGCTCTTACTACTACATATACAGCATCTCAGGGTCTTCTCCTTATGATACCTAATATGTACAAGATCGCTGGAGAACTTCTTCCTAACGTTATCCACGTCTCCGCAAGATGCGTTTCTTCACACGCTCTTAATATCTTCGGTGACCACTCCGATATCTATGCCTGTCGTCAGACCGGTTACGCTATGCTCTGCTCCGGCAGCGCTCAGGAAGTAATGGACCTCGGTGCCGTTGCTCACCTTTCTACTATCAAGGGAAGAGTTCCTTTCCTCCACTTCTTCGACGGTTTCCGTACTTCCCACGAGATCCAGAAGATCGAGACATGGGACGACGAGACTCTCTATGAGCTCCTCGACAAGGATGCTGCTCAGGCATTCAGAGACCGTGCTCTCCACCCTGAGAGACCTGTTCTCCGTGGTTCTGCTGAGAACCCTGACGTATTCTTCCAGGCTCGTGAGGCTTGCAACAAGTACTACGACGCTCTCCCTGCTATCGTTGAGGACTACATGAACAAGATCAATGACCTCATCGGTACAGACTACAAGCTCTTCAACTACTACGGTGCTGCTGACGCAGAGCACATCATCATTGCTATGGGTTCAGTTAACGAGACTATCGAAGAGACTATCGATTACCTCAACGCTAACGGCGGCAAGTACGGTCTCGTTAAAGTTCGTCTCTACAGACCTTTCGTTGCTGAGAAGCTCGTTGAAGTTATCCCTGACAGCGTAAAGAGGATCTCTGTTCTCGACAGAACCAAGGAGCCCGGTTCACTCGGCGAGCCTCTCTACCTCGACGTTGTTGCTGCTCTCAAGGGCACAAAGTTCAATGACGTTCCTGTATTCACTGGTAGATATGGTCTCGGCTCCAAGGACACTGTTCCTGCTCAGATCGTTGCTGTATTCAAGAACGAGTCCAAGCCCAGATTCACTATCGGTATCAACGATGACGTTACAAACCTTTCACTTTCTCTGGAAGAGAACCCCGATTCAGCTCCTGCCGGCACAACTGCTTGTAAGTTCTGGGGTCTCGGTTCCGACGGTACAGTTGGTGCTAACAAGAACTCCATAAAGATCATCGGTGACCACACTGATCTCTATGCTCAGGCTTACTTTGCTTATGACTCAAAGAAGTCCGGCGGTGTTACTATCTCACACCTCCGTTTCGGTAAGACTCCTATCAAGTCTACTTACCTCATCAACAAGGCTGATTTCGTTGCCTGTCATAACCAGAGCTATATCGACAAGTACGATATGGTTTCTGACATCAAGCCCGGCGGTACTTTCCTCCTCAACACCATCTGGAGCCCCGAAGAGCTCGATGCTCACCTCCCCGGACAGGTAAAGAGATATATCGCTCAGAACAATATCAACTTCTACATCATCAACGGCGTTAAGCTCGGTGAAGAGACAGGTATGGGTACTCGTATCAACACTATCCTCCAGTCTGCTTTCTTCAAGCTCGCTAACATCATTCCTTTCGAGGACGCTCTCAAGTACATGAAGGCTGCTGCTGAGGCTTCTTACAGCAAGAAGGGTCAGGACGTAGTTGAAAAGAACTGGAACGCTATCGATGCTGGTCACCAGAACATCGTTAAGGTTGACGTTCCTGCTGCTTGGGCTGACTGCGCTGATACTCAGATGGGTATGCCCCCTGTTACCTGCGATGACAAGGTCCTCCAGGATTTCGTTAACAACATTCAGATCCCCTGCAACGCTCAGAAGGGTGACACTCTCCCCGTTTCTACATTCGTTGACAGAGCTGACGGTACATTCCCTCAGGGTTCTGCTGCTTTCGAGAAGCGTGGTATCGCTGTAAAGGTTCCTTCATGGGATGCTTCTAAGTGTATCCAGTGTAACCAGTGTTCTTACGTATGTCCTCACGCTGTAATCAGACCTGTTGCTATGACTGCTGATGAGCTCGCTAAGGCTCCTGCTGCAACTAAGTCTGCTGACTTCAAGCCTGCTGTCGGCGACCTCAAGTTCGTTATGACAGTTTCTACACTTGACTGTACAGGATGCGGCGTCTGCGCTAACGTATGTCCTGCTAAGGAGAAGGCCCTCGTTATGGAGCCTATCGCTTCTCAGATGGACCAGCAGGAAGTATTCAACTACGGCAGAACTATCGACGAGAAGGCAGAAGTTGCTGCTAAGTTCAAGGCTGACTCCGTTAAGGGCTCACAGTTCAGACAGCCTCTCCTCGAATTCTCAGGCGCTTGCGCTGGCTGTGGTGAGACTCCTTATGCTAAGCTCGTTACACAGCTCTTCGGCGACAGAATGATGATCGCTAACGCTACAGGCTGTTCTTCGATCTGGGGTGGTTCCGCTCCTTCAACTCCTTACACAGTTAACAAGAAGGGCAGAGGTCCTGCTTGGTCTAACTCACTCTTCGAGGACAACGCTGAGTTCGGTTACGGTATGTACCTCGCTCAGGAAACTCTGAGAAAGAGAGTAACTGATAAGGTCCTCGCTCTCCAGGAGAAGGCTGAGAACGCTGACGTTAAGGCTGCTATCGCTGAGTACCTCGATACTTACAACGACGGCGCTAAGAACGCTGACGCTACAGATAAGCTCGTTGCTGCTCTTGAGGCTTGCGGATGCGATGATGCTAAGGCTATCCTTGCTGAAAAGGATTACCTCTCCAAGAAGTCACAGTGGATCTTCGGCGGTGACGGTTGGGCTTACGATATAGGTTTCGGCGGTCTCGACCACGTTATCGCTCAGGGCAAGAACATCAACATCCTCGTATTCGATACTGAGGTTTACTCAAATACAGGCGGACAGGCTTCCAAGTCCACACCTACAGGTGCTATCGCTCAGTTCGCTGCTGCTGGTAAGGTCGTTAAGAAGAAGGACCTCGCTGGTATCGCTATGAGCTACGGCTACGTTTACGTTGCTCACGTTGCTATGGGCGCTAACATGAATCAGTGTATCAAGGCTTTCGCTGAGGCTGAGGCTTACGACGGTCCTTCCATCGTTATCTGCTATGCTCCTTGTATCAACCACGGTATCAAGACTGGTATGGCTACTGCTCAGGCTGAGGAGAAGAAGGCTGTCGAGGCTGGTTACTGGCACCTCTACAGATACAATCCTGACCTCAAGAAGGAAGGCAAGAATCCCTTCATTCTCGATTCTAAGGCTCCTAACGTTGATGAGTACAAGAACTTCCTCATGGGTGAGGTTCGTTACAACTCACTCGCTCGCTCTAACCCTGAGAGAGCAGAGAAGCTCTTCGACGCTGCTGTTGAGAACGCTAAGGATCGTTACGATTACCTTACACGTCTTACTAAGCTCTACGGTAATGACTGATCAGCCGAAGGCTGCACCCTTCACGTTGACGCTCGCAAGCTCGCTCACTCCCTGCAAAACGGATAGTCTGCTTTCGCTTACGTAAGTTTAACGTGTACTTTGCTCAGACGGATTTTCGTTTAGTTACGGAAATATAAAATGCTCCCCGGTATCTCACGGTATCGGGGAGCTTTGTTTATACCTTCAAAAAAGAACTCCCTGGTACCTTAAAGTATCAGGGAGTTTCTTTACATCTTCTTATTATAATAAGCCTGGACCACTACGGTGATTATCGCCCCTGCAAGTATGTCTGCTGCAAGTGTCATTGAGACCACAGGCTGAAAAAATCCGGCTGCCACAGAAGCAAGTGCGGCAAGCATCAGCGATATTACTGACGCTGTTCTGGCTGTTTCCTTCTGTATTGCGGCATTTCTCTCGTCATTTTCTTTTATGTACTCCTCTTTCAGCTTTTCTTCGCTGCTAAGCAGCACTGTGAGTCTGACCGCATAATATACGGCTGCCACTTCCATGCCGACAAATATTCCCATAATTAGCCCCCTGGCAAAGTCCGGCACCCCGTCAGTCAGCCAGTTGAGTGCAAAATATATACAAAGACCCGACATACAGAACATTGTCAATATCATACGCTTTGTTTTTAGTTTTCTTCTGAACTCTTCCATAGTTATTCTCCTTTAAATATTCTCATCGCCTTCAAAAATGAACAGCTCCTCGATAGTGGTTCCGAAAAACTGTGCTGCCTTATGTGCAAGTGTGAGGGATGCATTGTATTTTCCGTTTTCCAGTGATATTATTGTTTGCCTTGTAACACTTAGCGCATCAGCGAGCTCCTGCTGTGTCACCCTCCGGGACTTCCGGAGCTCCTGTATCTTATTTTTCAAATCATCATCCTCCTCGGAGGTAAAGTTAACTTTACAATATTAGTATAGCACGCTTTACGCTCAATATCAAGTCAGCTTTACATATTTTGTTTTTTTAACATCTGCTTGCATTTCTTCCTCTTTTCTGCTATACTTTAATCTGGTGATAACTATGCTCATGATATCAATTCTCGAAGTGGATAAAAAGTCCCAGCACTCCCATGCCCATGCCCTGCTGAGAGAATGCCTGAAAAAAAAGGGAGTCTCATATACCGACGATACACCGGTCATAAAGGGCAGACTTGGCAAGCCCGCTCTGGCCGAACATCCCGATATACGCTATAATCTCTCCCATGCAAACGGCATCGCTGCCTGCTTCATTTCTGACCTGGAGTGCGGTGTGGACTGTGAAAATGTCAGGGACTTCCGGCCTAATGTTATGAAACGTGCTTTCTCGGAAAAGGAAAGACTGCTGGTAGAAAGTGCCCCTGAGGAGCTGCGCTCCCTGATGTTTTTCCGGCTCTGGACTCTTAAAGAAGCCTATGTCAAGGCCCTCGGTGAAGGTATTGTCTATCCACTGGAAAAGGCTGAATTCATCCTATCGGACAACGGTATCCTTTCCTCCCCCGAAGGCTGCCGGATACGGCAGTATGTCCTGAAAGGCGGAAAATTCGTTGTTTCTGTCTGTGAACTGCTCAAGACTTGAAATCTTCCCTGCAATATGCTATAATGAATGCATTGCATTATAAATTTTTTATGCCCTTGCAGATACGTGCTGCAAACAGCACGTAAAGATAAAAAGATTTAATTGGAGGAACACTTATGAATACCATGAAAAAAATCGCACTTATAGCTTCTTTCGCCCTTTGTATGAGCTCATTTGCTGCCTGCGGAAGCAGCGACTCTGATGACAGCAGCAGTAAGAGCTCCGATGCTACAAACGCTTACGACCTGAACGATGATGATGAAAAGGCAGCCACAGAGGCTGACACTGAGGAGCTTACCGAAGCTGACACCGAAGAGCCTGCCGAGGATGAGACTGAGGCCACTACCACTCATGCTGCCGCAGAGGGAACTAACTTCACAAGAGGTACATCCTCCGGAAATGTTTACACCAGCCAGTATAACGGTCTGAAAATAACCGCTCCTGAGGGATTCACTTTCAATTCCGATGAAGAGATACTCGCAGCTATGAACCTCGGACAGTCCTATACCGATGTGTCAGAGCAGGAGCAGGAGCTCATTAACCTGGCGACTATCACAGATGCTATGGCTCAGAACTCCATGACCGGCGAGACATTTATGGTCGTATACGAAAACCTTGATAAGACCTGCCCCGACCCGGAAAACTTCACTGTTGAGGACTATTTTGAAGCCTCTGCTAATGCTGACTTGGGTTCAGGCATGGAAATGAGAAACATCGGCGAGATATCAACGGTAAATATCGCCGGACAGGATTACCTTTACCGCAAGCATGATATGTACTATCCAAGCTATGACTTATCTCTGCCTCAGCACTGCTATTCACGCAAAATAGACCATTTCATCGTTTCACTGATATACTCAGGTCTTGCTGGCAATGAGGACCCGAGTAAATTCATAAACAATATCGAATCAATCAACTGATAAGGAGAAATAATATGAAAAAAGTATCACTTCTGACTGCACTGCTCATCTGCCTTGGCGCTTTTGCATCCTGCGGAGACACTGACTCTGAAAAGAGCAGCAGCAAGGACTCAGACACAACTCAGGCATACGAACTCAACGATGACGACGATAATGAAACTGATGACGAAAAAGAGACCGATGAAGCAGTCACTGAGAATGAGACCGAAGAGGAAACAGATGCTCCGGCAGAGTCAGACGGCGACTCCGACTTCATAAAGGGTGAAATAAGTGGAAATGTCTATACCAGCGAGTTTGGCAACCTCCGCTTTACTGCTCCTGACGGCTGGAATTTCTCTTCTGAGGATGATATTCTCGCTATGATGGGACTCAGCCAGTCTGTTGTAGACACCGGTGTTGACCTTGACGCTCTCATCGCTGAACAGATAGCTATTTACGACGCTCAGGCAATGAGCACCACCGGCGATAATGTACTCTTCATGTTTGAGAACCTGAAAAAAGAAGGCGTTACATTCCAGCTCTCTGCTGACGATTACATCGCTATCTTAAAGCAGAATTTTTCCAACATGAACGGCGTTACCTACAGTAACTACTCAGACCCTAAGACCTTCAAGCTGGGTAACGATGAGTACACCTATTTCTCAGTCGATTCCACCTATGAAAACTACAACATGACTATCACTCAGACATATGCTTTCCGTATAATGGACGACTACTCATTCAGCTTTGTATACAGCGGAGGCGGCTGCACTGACTTTGAAAACGAGATAATCAGCCGTTTAGAGGCGGTAAAATAATGCAGAACAGATTCCTGAGAGGTATGGCCCACGGCATCCCTATCGCCCTGGGCTACCTCTCCGTTTCATTTGGATTCGGTATAATGGCTGTCAGGGCAGGCCTTTCGCCTTTCGCCGCAACTGTCATTTCTGCCTCCAATCTCACATCAGCCGGACAGGCCGCCGGTGTGGATATTATCGCTGCATCAGGGGCTATAATTGAGATGATACTGGTTCAGCTCACCATAAATATACGGTACTCACTTATGGCTATCTCCCTTTCGCAGAAGCTGGACTCCGGGTTCACTACTCCTCACAGGCTCGCTGCATCCTACGGCATAACTGATGAGATATTCGCTGTCTGCTCGGCTCAGGCTGAGCCCCTTACCCCATCATATATGTACGGCATGATACTCGTGGCTTTTGCCGGCTGGGTAAGCGGTACTGCACTCGGTGCGGCGGCTGGTCAGCTTTTGCCTGTGGCTCTCAGCAGTGCCCTTGGAATAGTCCTCTACGGAATGTTCCTGGCCATAATAATACCACCGTCCAGAAAAAACAAAAATGTACTTGCAGTGGTCATCACTGCGGCTGGCATCAGCATTCTTTTCAGATACGTCATCACTGCCGTCAGCGGAGGCTTCGCAGTTATAATCAGCGCTGCTGCGGCATCAGCTCTGGGTGCTCTGCTGTTCCCGGTTAAAGACGAGGAGGAAGTCTCATGACTGTTGCTGTGTATATTTTCGTTATGGCTCTGGTGACCTACCTCATCAGAATGATACCTTTCACCTTCTTCCGGAAGAAGATAAAGTCCAGATTTTTCAGGAGTTTCCTGTACTACATCCCCTATGCAGTGCTCAGTGCTATGACCATACCGGCTATTTTCTACAGTACCGGCAGTATAGTCACTGCTGTAGCAGGCACGGCTGCGGCTGCGATACTGGCCTATTTCGGACTTCCTCTGATAGTCGTGGCACTATCTGCTGCTGCGGCGGCTTTTGCAGCAGGGTTCTTTTGTTGATTTACAACAACCAAGCCTTTAATATTTCACATTGTATTGTGCATCTCTCCGATTCGTCGGAGAGATTTTTTTGTTATACAACGTTTTTCCGTTGTATACCCCCTCTTTCCAGCCCCCTTATGAACGGAGGCTGCATCCGCTCAATACCGAAAGGAGGTCTTGGATATGCAGAACGATACATCAGAAAAATCCCTTAAAAACGCTTTCTGCTGCTGGTACGCTGTTCTCGGCAACGCTGCTGAAGCTGCTGCCAAAGCCGGACTCGATAAGGAAAAAGCTCTCGCTGAGGGTATTGCATTCCTGGAG
Organism: Ruminococcus flavefaciens; assembly: GCA_902762855.1. GTDB lineage: Bacteria > Bacillota > Clostridia > Oscillospirales > Ruminococcaceae > Ruminococcus > Ruminococcus flavefaciens_V. Next base: position 9,968 of record CACWPR010000029.1, on the reverse strand, counting down.
TCAGCTTCATGCAGGAGAAAAATAGCTAAGCTCAGAGAGGTGCTCTCAGACTCAGGCAGTATAACTTCCGGCCTGAGACGGCTGGCCTTCGGCAATTGCTCCGACGCTGTCTACCTTGTGTTCGCTGACGAGCTCCCGCCGCCGGAGGTCATTGCTAAGCTGGACCTGTTCAATGTCTCTGAGATAAAACGGGTCAAGGGCGGAGGTGTGGAGGTCAAGCTCTTCGACAGGATGAAGGCTCTGGAAAAGCTCTACGAGCTGGAAAATGCTTTCTCCGAAAGAAACAAGGCTGCCGACCTAATCTCTGCCCTGACATCTTCCGCAGAGGATGGTGGTCTCTCTGAGGATCAGTAAGCTCTCAAAAAAACAGCGGCTCACTATGAACTGGTGGAATGACCCGGCTTACCGCCGGTACGACGCTATCATCTGTGACGGTGCCGTCCGGAGCGGAAAAACTTTGTCGATGTCCCTGGGCTTCGTGCTCTGGGCATCCGCAAGATTCACCGGAAGCTCATTCGCCCTCTGCGGAAAGACTATTACCTCTCTCCGCAGAAATGTGGTAACTCCGCTGATTCCTCTGCTCTCCGGCTACGGCTTTCAGTGCTCAGAAAAGGTCAGCAGGAACTACATAGACCTGACCTTTCTCGGAAGGACCAACCGCTTTTACCTGTTCGGCGGCAAGGACGAAGGCTCCGCTGCCCTCATACAGGGCATGACTCTCGCCGGAGTTTTCTTCGACGAGGCAGCTCTTATGCCAAGGTCCTTTGTGGAACAGGCTCTTGCCCGATGCTCAGTCAGCGGCTCCAAAATGTGGTTCAACTGCAACCCCGACAACCCCTCCCACTGGTTCTACACGGAGTGGATAAAAAAGGCCGAGGAGAAAAATGCCCTCTGCCTGCATTTTACCATGGACGACAATCCGTCGCTGTCAGAGGCTGTCAAGGAACGCTATAAGCGTATGTACTCCGGAGCTTTCTACGACAGGTTCATCCTCGGCAAGTGGACAGCATCGGAGGGTGTGGTCTACCCTATGTTCAGCGAAAAGCTCCATGTATACTCCGGTCATGTGGAGTGCGAAAAATTTGTTATTTCCTGTGATTACGGAACCGTAAATCCCTCCTCATTCGGCTTGTGGGGACTCAGCAGCGGCGTCTGGTACCGCCTGAAGGAGTACTATTACTCCTCTAAGAGAGAAGGAGCATCCCGCACCGACGAGGAACACTATGCCGCTCTGGAAGAACTGGCAGAGGGTTTGGATGTCAGCAAAGTCATTGTTGACCCGTCCGCTGCCAGCTTTATCGAGTGTATCCGCAGACACGGCAGATTCAGAGTGGTAAAGGCTGAAAACGACGTTGTTACAGGCATAAGACAGGTAAGCACTGCATTGAAGGAGGGCAGGCTCAGATTCAATGAGTCATGCAGGGACATCATCCGGGAGTTCCGGCTTTACCGCTGGAGCGAAAAGGCCGGCTCCGACGCTCCCATAAAGGAAAACGACCACGCAATGGACGATATGCGCTACTTTGTGGCGGATATGTTCAGCCGGCGGAACAACTGCGACCCATTCGCAATATCCGTGGCAAGATGACCCAAATGCAGCCTTTGTTCTACATCCGCCTGACGCTCAGGCAGTAAGGAGGTTTTATGAAACTCTTCAGAAAAAAAGAAACTGTAAGAGCAGTCCCGGAAATAGCCGCAGCTCCGCGCTCGCTGCAAAACGACAGTCAGCTCCCTCCGGCTGTGGAACCCTTTGAAAAGGAGCTCTACGACCGGCTCAGATTCGCTGTACCGATAATCGACGCAGCACTCATGAAGATGATACGTCTCACCGGCGGTTTTCAGGTGCTCTGCTCTGACCCGTCGCTGCAGCAGGAACTGGACAGCTTCCTGGAAAACATCCCTGTGGGTATCTCAGGAAAGTCCATAAACTGCTTCGTTGACAACTTCATGGACAGTCTGCTCACCTACGGCAGCGCTGTAGGCGAGATAGCTGTGGACAGCTCTCAGGAACGCATTGCCGGTCTCTGGAACGGCGATGTCTCACGGATAAGGCTCTCTCCCGGCAGCGACCCCTTCGTCAGAAAGTACGCTGTCCGGTGCGGTGACGGCTCCGAAAGACCGGTGACTCACCCAGAAAGGATAGTCTACGCATCCCTTACAGGAGGTCACTCCCTTCTCAGGGGACTGCCTGCTCTCAGCAGCATACTCATGCGTATTTACGAGTGCATCGGCCAGAACTTCGACCGTGCCGGGAACGTCCGCTACGCTGTTACCTATAAACCGCCATCAGGCTCCGGAGACATCATGTACTCCCGTGAAAGAGCACAGCAGATAGCCGAACAGTGGGCCGACGGAATGAATTCTGCCCGCTGCGGTCAGGTCAAGGACTTCGTGGCTGTAGGCGACGTGGACATCAAGGTCATAGGTGCGGAGAACCAACTCTTCGATACCAATGTACCCGTCCGCCAGCTCCTGGAACAGCTTGTGGCCAAACTCTCAATACCGCCGTTCCTCCTCGGACTGAGCTGGAGCAGCACCGAGAGGATGTCCTCACAGCAGGCTGACATCCTCACATCAGAGCTGGAATACTACCGCAGACTGCTCACTCCCGTCATCTGCGACATAGGCAGCGCTTTCCTCAGCTCCATTGGCTCAGAGGCCGTTTGCCGTGTGGAATGGAGCAATATCAACCTTCAGGATGAGTCCGTGCTTGCGGAGTCCCGCCTGAAAAACGCTCAGGCCAGAGAGATAGAGCTCCGGCTTGAAAATTCATCGGATAAAAATGTAAACAACTAATATGGAGGTATATTATGTATAACGATATCAGACTTGAAAAGGCCCTTTACAATCTCAGCGGAAAGTCCTTTACCGCCGCCCTTGAGGAACTCGACCCCTCTTCCGCCTACTGCGGAACTCCCCTTGAAAAGCTGGACGCTTACGAGAGACAGCTCAAGCGCTTCAACATCAGGATAAAGGGACAGGACTGCGACTGCGTGGAGAAGTTCTTCTCATCTACTGAGTCCGCAGTTCTCTTCCCCGAATACGTGACAAGATGCATCAGAAAGGGCTTCGATGAAACAGTTCTTTCAGCAGTATGCGCTGCAAAGACCGTTTGCAGCTCCGGTCAGTACCTTGGCTGCACCCTCGATGATACTGCGGAATACACCACATCCGTTCAGGCAGCAGTGCTTCCTGCCGCCAATGTGAGAGAGAGCTCTACTGCTACAGTCCTCGCCAAGTACGGCAGACTCATCAGCGCATCATATGAGGCTATCCGTCAGCAGAGACTTGACGTTTTCGGCGTAATGCTCAGAAGCATCGGCGTTAAACTGGCCGCTGCCGTAGTTGCTGACGCTATGACTGTTCTTGCAGACAGTGCCGAGGAAATCTCCACATCCTCACTGGTGTACAGCGACCTGGCTGACCTCTACGGCAAGTTCTCATGCTTTGACATGACTACTGTCATCGCATCTCCCGGAAATGCTTCAAAGATAGCCGCTATGGACCAGCTCAAGGAGTGCCGTGCCAATGCTGACGGAAAGCTCGTCCTCCCCTTCGGCTCAGAGCTCGTCAAGACTTCTGCCGCTCCCGCCGACAAGATAATCGGCATCGACAGAAACTTCGCTCTCGAATTTATCACCAGCACAGACCTTGTCATGGAGACTGACAAGCTCATCGACCGTCAGCTCGACCAGATGACCGTTTCCATTACCTGCGGTTTCAGGAAGATCACTCCTTCCGCAGTAAAGGTCCTCAAGATAACTGCCGGCTGATAAAGTCATCATCAGAAAAAAGGGGCGCCCGTAAGGGCGTCCTGCTGATGATACTGCTCCGTCATAATGAAAGGAGATACTATGACTAAGGAAATTCTCGAAAGGATAAACTCATTCACCCGCCGTCCCTTCACTGAGGATGAGCTCTATGTTTTTTCGGTGATACTCTGCGACAATGAGATAGACCGTGACTGCGAGAGATTCTCCGACAAGGCTCTTGAAGAGATATGCAGCCGTTTTGTGGGCAAGACCGGTATTTTCGACCACTCCCCCTCCACCGTCAACCAGTCCGCACGTATCTTCGATACAGAGCTGGTCACCGACGATTCAAGGACTACAAGCTGGGGAGCTCCCTATAAGTACGTAAAGGCAATGGCCTATATGGTCAGGACTGACGGCAATAAAAGTCTCATCGCTGAGATAGACGGCGGCATAAAAAAGGAAGTCAGCATCTCTTGCTCTGCGGCAAAACGGATATGCTCTGTCTGCGGACATGACAAAGTCTCGGATAATTGCAGTCATGCAAAGGGCAGCTATTACAGCGGAAAGCTCTGCCATATCGTGCTGGATTCCATTACAGATGCCTATGAATGGAGCTTTGTGGCAGTTCCGGCACAGATCAGCGCTGGAGTCACAAAGCATTTCAGCTCAGATGCTGTGGAGTCCTCACCGGTTTCCTGTGACCCTTCTCCCGCAGATGAAGAGCTCCGAAGAGACATCCGCAGACTTGCCTACTTCACAGGCGGACGCAATGCCGCTGACGCTGTATCGCTCACATCCAAGGCAATGGATACTCAGCAGCTCATAGGTTTGAAACGCTCCCTTGAAAAGCAGCGCTCAAATACAGGCACAGAGGTCCAGCTCTTGCCGGACAGCTCCGAAAAGGACTGCTCCGCTGACTTCTCTATGAGATAGGAGGCACCATGAACATAGAAACTGTAAAGTCTCTCTTCCGCCTGTTTACAGGTGAAGATGAGGCAACCGAAACAAATGCGGCTCTCATAGACCTTGCCGTAAACGAGACCGAAAGGATGCTCCTCCCAGAGGCAGACTCCTCGGACCCCAGACTCAATTTTCTCTCCGCTGCTATAGCAGCCTACAGACTGAGACAGATACTCGCATCCCGTGACAGGGAGAAATACACCTACGCCGGAAAAATGCCGGATACCGGCAAGGGCAGTCCTGCCGACAGCGCCGAAAAGCTCCTCAGGAACTATCTCGACCTGTGCAGTGACCTCATCGCACCAAAGACTTTCATTTTCATGAGCACATCCGGCAGAAAGGAATAACACTATGCTAAAGGACATCATCAGCACCGTTTCAGAAAAGCTCACCGAGGCAGGAGCCTCCCATGTATACAGCGCATTCGACGCAGTGGACATTTGCCGCAAGCCTGACAGCATCTTTACCGTGGTGGGCATCGACTCTTTCAGCAGCACTTCACCGGTCCTTTCGATGTATCATGTCTATATCCCCTTCCGGGCAGAGGTCTCACTGAAAGTCACTGCACCTCAGAGCTGGTCTATGGACAAGCTGCTGGACTACTTCGATTCCTACATCGGCCCGGCGGTCCTGGGGATGTCCGGCCTTGACTGCAAGCTGAAAGGAATTGCCATAAAGCCGGACTCCGGCATAAACAGACTTGTCCTCACTGCTGTAATTTCCGCAGGAGGCATCATAAAGTCGGAAAGGAGCCAGTCATGAACACAACCGAAACTGTACTCAGCTCCCGGCAGCCGGAAGAGGTGGAGATAGGTGACTTCACCCTCTGGTGCGAATACCTCAAAGCTCAGAGGAAAAGAGTTTTCACCGAAAAGCCGTCAGTCACAGGTGCGGACGTCATCACATCCAGTTTCCCGAAGGAAATGCTCATCACCCTCTCAGGACGCATCTGCCAGCCGGACGCTCCTCTTGCCTTTGTGGAGTCCGTAAGCGCTATGATGCAGGCAGGCACCGCCTTTGACGTGGAATACCGTGGGCTGACCTTTGCAGACTGCCGGGTGGAGTCATTTTCCGCCGAGGACAAGGGTGAGGAGCATATCTACAGCACCCTGACCCTCATATCGGCAGGGATAAGGAACAGCGAGGTGACAGAATGACAGCAGTTATCGCTTTCACCTTTGCAGACGGCACTGTAGTCCGTGAGGACAGGCTCCTGAACTTCACCTTCCGCAAGGACATCTACCTTGCATACACCACCCTGTATGCCTCAGCGGCCGTTGACGGCCTTGACCCCTCCGGGATAACGGAGGTCAGCCTCTTTTTAGACGGTCTCATGGTGCATCACGGACTTATCGACAGCCTTACGGTAACTTCATCCGGCGGCGGCAGCATAGCTGCCGTCAGCTCACGCAGCTTCACTTCACTTCTCTGTCAGAACCAGCTTGAACCAGGTGTGAAGTTCGGTATATCTATAAATGCTCTTATGGACAGCTTTTACCCTCTCCCCTATGTCACCCATGAGGACAACTCCGACACCAGCAGCTACATCAACGTGGAGAAGAATACCACCATGTGGGAGAATATCGTCAACCTGACCTACAAGCTCACCGGCGGTCATCCGTTTATACGCAGCACCAACTGTGTACGTGTGACACAGGTCCCGGACCCTCAGAGCTTTTCATACTCTCCTGCACAGCTCCTTACAACAGGCTCAGCAATTTCAGGAAAAAGGCTGGTCAGCCACTTCCATATGGCGGACATCTCCGGTGAATACGGCCATTTCGACTACGAGGACACCGATGTCACCACTGCAAAGATAGTGCGCCATAAATACTTCGACCTGGATATGCAGTTCCTCCGTGAACCCTCGGATGCTCTGCTCTACCATGACCAGGTGGCATTCCGTGGACGCAGACAGTTGTTCTGCTCCTACAGCGGCTACAACGGTGAGGACCTCTCGGACCTTGTGACCTTCGGGTCAGTGCAGTCCCAGAGGATATGCACTCTTACCGTAAGAGGCAGCAGTGCCGGCGTCATAACTGAGGTCGGCGTATACCACGACAAATTCCCACGTCAGTGACACCTCGCTCCGCAGATGCATATAATGCAGCGGAGGAGAACTATGGAAACTTCTAAAAAACTCAGCTCTCTCCGTGAAGGCGAGAGCTGTTTCATTACAGGTATCTCAGCACCCGGTCCTCTGCGAGAACGGCTTATGGAGCTGGGTTTTATAAAGGGTGCCGGAGTAAAGTGTCTGCACAGAAATTCCGGGATGTCCGCTTTTCTTATAAGCGGAACTGTCATAGCCCTGCGTCACTGTGATTCCGCCGGCATATCGGCAGAAAAAAGCGCCTCCTGAATACAGGAGGCGCTTTTTGTTTATTCCTTTACGAAGTCCTTGGGGTCAAGTGAGGTTATCTTTTCGAGGAGGAACTTCTGTACCTGAAGTGCATCCTGTACTGTGATACCGCTTGTCTCGTTCTCGTAAACATTGGCATTAGCCTGGCCCTTGGCTGTGATGTGGTCCTTGTCGGTGCCGTTGATGCCGTACTTGTCATTATTAGCTATGGACTGCATGATGAGTACAACGTCGTTCATCTTTACTTCGCCGTTGTCGTCAGCGTCGCCCCATATTGTCTTGCTGGGTTCAATGTCGCTGCCGTCTGAGAGGTAGCCAACAACGATTCCGCAGCCTACTGTTGACATATATACCTTGCCGAACTCATCCATATCACCTACGAGGAAGTTGCCGTTTCCGGTACCGCCGTAGAGGTGGTCTGTGTTGATGCAGGCCCAGGACTTGCCGCCGTCTGTGGAGCGGTAGATGCCCTCAGGGGAATTCTCTCCGGTCTTGCCGTAGAAGTAGATAGTATTCAGTCCGCCTTCCTTTTCAGGAGCGCCGTAGCCTACAGTCTTGCAGTAGTTAACGCTGTCTATCTTTGTTGAAGTTACCTTGCCGTCCTTGACAGTAACGTCGTACATTCCGTACCAGCCGCCGCCGAGGATGAGGTGTCCCTTTTCAAGATATGCGATACGTCCTGCACTGTCGCACTGGTCGTACATACATATGTCTGTAGAAGTAAAGGTCTTTCCTCCGTCTGTGCTGACGCAGAACTTATACTGTGCATCTTCAGCAGTTGGCTCTGGCTTTGAATAGTGCCATGAAGAATTATAATAAGTAGCGTAAGCGTAAACTACAGACGGGTCATCGGGTTCAACCAGGAGCATTGTGGGCTTGGAGCCGTACTGTGAGGGTATGCCTTCGCAGCTATTCCAGGTCTTGCCCCAGTCATCGGAATATGCAACTCCGCCGTCGTTCTTGCCGGTGTTGAAGATGCGGTATGTGGACTTGTCTATCTGAGCGATAGCCAGCTTTCCGCCCTTGGTGGAAGGTGTGAAGGCATTCCAGGTCTTGCCTCTGTCAGTGGTGTAGTAGCCTGCACCGTTGTCGCCCTCGGCAATTCTTGCCCATACGTCTGTATTCTGGGGGCATACTGCGATAGCAGATGTTGAGCCCATATTAGGCTTATACTGGAGGCCTATCTTGTCCATAGACTGATGAACGAATCCGTCGTAGTCACCGATAGCTGAGAGGTCCAGGCCGTCAGAGGTGCTGACGAAGTCAAGAGCAACTACCTCCTCGATGCCGTCCGGGTGGAAGGTATATGTGGGAAGCTCACCCCATACGTCTGTACAAACGAAGGAGCCGTTTCCTGATGTGAGGAATGCCCTGCTGGGGTCACGGGGATCGAGGACCATAGAGCCTACCCAGTGGATAGCCTTGTCCATTATCCAGTCGTAGCCGCCGGTCTGGATATAGTCGGCCTCAAGGGGACCGTTCCAGCTTTTCTCCTTACCTGGAGTGATGCCCTCCCAGGTCTTGCCGCCGTCGGTGGAGCGGAAGAACTGGTCGCCCCATGCGACAGCGTCTCTGTCCCATGCATCAGCGGTATACATCTGACCTGACCATACGCCACAGGTAGTTGCGACCAGATGATCTGGGTTCTTGGGGTCTGCGTAGATCTCACCGAAACCGTTGCCAGTGGGAGCGATATCGGTAACAGTGCCGGCCTTGGGGTCGTACTTGTAGGCTCCGCCGGTGCCGCCGCCGAATGCAAGAGCACCGATATATGTGATTATGAGATTTCCGTTGGAGTCAGCATTGATGCGTGACGGGAAAACATCTGTTGGGAGTTCCTTACTGAGCACTGTGAACTGGTCGTCCTTGGTGCTTGCAACATGAACGTTAGCCACGCCGGTCTTGGATGTGGCAACATAGACCTTTCCGTCAACTATCTGGATAGCGGCAACGCCGTTCTGGGTCTGATATGCGCCGTCAGTAACGGAACGAGCGGTGATACTGCCCCATGTAGGCCACTTGGTGGTAGAATCAAAGAGTCCCAGGTCGTCGTAGCCGATAACAGGCTCCCAGGTCTCGCCGCCGTCGGTGGACTTGATAAGCGCGGACTTGGAATTCTCGTCGGAAGTAACGTCTCCGCCTGCGTAGATGACATTCGGGTCATCGGGGTCCACTGCGATAGACTCGCCGCACTGACGTCCGTCGCCGTTGCCCATTACCTTGATAAGGTTAGTTACATCTATCTCCTTCATGGTCTTGCCGCCGTCGGTAGTCTTGAAGATGACAGTCTTTTCAGCGGAGAAATAGGCACATCCGCAGAGGAAGTAAACTGTATCGTCGTCTGTGGGGTCGACAGCCATAGCGTCTACGCTGAGGAGTCCACGGTCAGCCTCGTTTACAAATCCCAGGAGCTGCTCCCAGCTCTCTGTCTCGTAGTTGTACTTGTAAGCTCCTCCGACGTCAGTACGTGCATACATTTCCTTCTTGCCGGTAACGATACCAGAAACGAAGCCGCCTCCGCCGATCCTGAGAGTGCCCCATTTCATCTGTGAAGTAAGGTCCTGGTCTGCGGCTGACGCAGTAAGGATGCTGCCGGTGCCTACACTCTGTGCAGCAGGTATGCTTGCAGCGCTCATGCCCAGAGCAAAGAGTGCAGCAAGTGTCCTTTTAAAAAGTTTCATTATATTTCCCTCCATTTAAATACTGATAACACTCCGGGAGCCGCCTACAGACCCCGGCTTGTTAAAAGTTATTAAAACATTTTTGCAGACTAATTTTATCACATTTATCATTCAATGTCAATAGAAAAATCGCTTTTTTGCCCGTCTAATCAGTAAAAAAGCATTATTGTCCATACTAAAAATATTACTGAATATGCAATATAGTCCTATAAA
>CACWPR010000028.1 GCA_902762855.1 Ruminococcus flavefaciens | reverse complement strand
GAACTCTCGACGATGAACCCTTCACCTGTATGCGTGACGTAAGACGTCACGGCCAGGACGTCACACTTACACTCACTATCGACCCTGCCGTATCTGACGAGCACCTTGCGGCTATCGGTGACGACCTCCGCACCTTCGGAAGAGTATTCCTCCGCATAAACCACGAGGCCACCGGAAACTGGTTCTCATTCAACAAGAGAGCCACCTATCAGGAAGTCGCAGATTTCTACTGCCGTGCCTCCCGGATAATAAAGGAACACGCTCCTAATGTGCAGACTATCCTCTGTATAGGCGGCGTTGAGAACCCTGAGACCGGCGAAATAGAGAAGGAAAAGGAATTCTCTCAGGCTGTACGTGAGACTGATATATGGTCAGTGGACAAGTATATGGCACTCCACTGGGGCTGGCCCTATGACGTTGCCGAGCCCGGCGGAAATTCACACAGCCGCAGCTCCGTCAAGCAGACCTACGAGAACACAAAGCTCAGCTATGAACGGTTCAAGTATATAAACGGCGGTGTTGAAAAGCCAATGGTAATGTCCGAATTCAATGCCGACGGCGACGTTACCGGAGCCTACGACCAGGCTGAAATGGTAAAGTATTTCTGTGACATCCTCAAAGCTGACAGTGCAACCTGGTTCTCAGGATTTACATTCTATCAGTTCCGTGACAGAGGCCGTCTCGGTCTTGAGATAGAGGACCCCAACAATTCCTCAGTAGGCATCGAGCAGCCTGTCATTAAAACATACAAGGAGATAATCAATGACCCTTGGTTCCAGCCTTCCATTACTCAGGAGGAAAGTATAAGTCTTCCTGTTACACTGCGCTGGGGAAGCTCCGAGGACGCAGACGGTATCGCTATCCCCGTTCACTTCGACGGCGACCCTCACTTCTGCGAACTGGTCTTTGAGGACGACTCCAACCTTATGATAGAGATAAACGGCCGCTGGTTCTACAAGTCACCCAAAGCCCGCACCATAGACCTTATGCCGGCATTCTACGAGAACCGCCTCAGCGGTCCTGCTGACATGACAATAAAGCTCTTCGCACCTCCTGCATCAGGCGAGAACGATCTCTCTGTGGAGGACGGACTTTTCAATTATTATTACACTCTTGAAAAGCTCCCGAAGATACGCATACGCACTTCACCTGTGGAGCCCAGTAAGGACTAAATATATGAAAAAACTACTTGTTATCGACAGGCATAACTACGACGGTATAACAGAGGAAATTGTCCGCAAGGCTGTCAGGGGGATAATATTCCGTGGCAGCAAGCTCCTGCTCGTTCAAGGGAGCGACGGTGTTCCAAAGCTCCCCGGCGGAGGTCAGGATGAGGGTGAGGACAACATCACTACCCTTTGCCGTGAGGTCCGGGAGGAGACCGGCTTCAATATCGACCCTTCCACAGTCAAAGAGTTCGGAAGCATTGAGGAAAAACGTCTTTCCTATTATGAGCCGCTGATCTTTCATCAGTTCAATGACCTCTATCTCTGTGAGATAACAGGTGAACAGATCGAGTGTGAGTACTCCCGTAATGAGCTTGAACGTGGTTTCAGACCAGTCTGGTACACCCCGGAGGAAGCTCTGGAGCGCCTGTCTGCTACAAGAGAAAATACCCCTGAAAGCAGGGAGTTCAGCACATTCCTGCTCATAAAGGACTACATCCGTGAAAAGGAGAAAAAATGAACACATCAGCAGTAATAGTATGTGCCGGCAATTCCACAAGAATGGGCGGTGTAAACAAGATACTCCTGCCTCTTGGGGACAGACTGGTCATCGGTGTGACCATGCAGGCTTTCCAGAAATGTGAAAGCATCAGTGAGATAATAATAGTCGCCCGTGAAGAGGACATCCCTGCCATAAAGGCGGAGGCTCAGGCCGCAGGCATAACCAAACTGGCCGCCTGTACTGCCGGCGGAGCTACCCGTCAGGAGAGCGTTATAAAGGGAGTCCGCTGCATTTCCGCAGATACCCAGCTCATCGCCGTACATGACGGCGCCCGTCCGCTTGTAAAACCGGAGCATATCGAAAAGGCTGTCCGGGACGCATCTGTATTCGGAGGTGCAACTCTCGGAGTCCCGGTAAAGGATACTATCAAGACCGTTGAGGACGGTCTCATCACGGATACTCCCCCAAGGAAATACCTCTATAACACCCAGACTCCCCAGATATTCAAGAGAGCCCTGTACTTTGAGGGTATCGACTTTGCTCTTGAACATGGCCTGGACTTTACCGATGACTGCCAGCTCGTTGAAGCTATCGGCGGAAAAGTCGCTATGACGCAGGGAGACTACACCAATATCAAGATAACCACCCCGGAGGACATCGCCATTGCTGAGGTCCTCCTCAGACGCACAAAGGAGGACTGACAAATGTTCAGGATAGGTCACGGATACGATGTTCATAAACTCACAGAGGGCAGAAAGCTCATTCTCGGAGGAGTGGATATTCCCCATTCTTCGGGACTTCTCGGCCACTCTGATGCCGACGTCCTCGCTCATGCCATTATGGACGCTATGCTGGGAGCACTGGCTCTTGGTGACATCGGACACCTCTTCCCGGACAATGATGACTCCTTCAAGGGAGCTGACAGCATGAAGCTCATGGCAGAGGTATGCCGGAGAATATCCGCAGAAGGCTATTCTGTCGGCAATATCGACGCAACTGTTATTGCTCAGGCCCCTAAGCTGGCTCCCCACATCAATGCTATGCGTGAGAATATAGCAAGGGTATGCGGTGTGGACATCTCACAGATAAGCGTTAAGGCAACCACAGAAGAGCACCTGGGATTTACAGGTGAAAAACTTGGAATGTCCGCTCATGCAGTGGCTCTGCTGGTGAAGTCTGAGTAAAGAAATAATAATTTTATAATTTAATTTTTGAAAAACCCTTGACAAATTCTTTTTGCTGTGTTATAATCACAACAAATCAAATTATTAAACCGTTGACGGGGAGATAAAGGTGACCATGATTCCACAGAGAGCCTGCGGTGCTGAGAGTCAGGCGAAAAACAAGTCATCAAATGGACCCCTGAGGGTGCAGTCAAATGGGAGTCATCCCAGAGTATTCTGCAACGTAGTGATGTGCGTTAAACATCGGGGATATGATAGTATCCCTCAGAGCGCACGGCTTTCGCCGTGAATCAAGGTGGTACCACGGATAGTTTTATTCGTCCTTGACAGATATTCTGTATCTGTCAGGGACTTTTTTATTGCCCGACAGATACTCGGAGGTGCTTTTATGAAATTTTTACCCGAACTCGACACAGTCAAAGACATCGCCGCAAGCGGCAAGTACGATATTCTCCCGGTAAGCTGCGAGATACTCTCAGACATCTGCACGCCTATCGAGGCTATCATGACACTCAAAAACGTATCCACCCACTGCTATATGCTGGAATCTGTTGCTGAGAAGGAAAAATGGGGACGCTACACCTTCCTCGGTTTCGACCCCAAGGCCCAGATAACCGCCGAGGGCTCCGAGCTGACCTACGGCGACGTCAAAATGTCCACTGAGGACCCCAGCGTACAGATAAGACAGATACTTTCAAAGTACAGAAGTCCCAGATTCGACTATTTACCGCCTTTTACCGGTGGCCTGGTAGGCTACTTCTCCTACGATTTTCTATCCTACACTGAAAAATCTCTCAGGTCAGGTGCAAAGGATACCGAAAACTTCAAGGACGTTGACCTCATGCTCTTCGATAAGGTCATAGCCTTTGACAACTTCCGGCAGAAGCTCATCCTCATCGCAAACATGAGACTGGATGACCCGGAGACAGGCTATAACAAGGCAAAGCTGGAGCTCCAGCAGATGGCCGAGCTTCTCCGGACCGGTGAGAGGAAACATGATACCTCCGGCCGCCTGACAACTGAGGTCACTCCCCTTTTCAGCAAAGAGGAATACTGCGAAATGGTCGAAAAGGCAAAGGACCATATCCACGAGGGCGACATCTTCCAGATAGTCCTTTCAAACCGTCTCAGCGCCGGATTTGAAGGAAGTCTGCTGAATACCTACCGTGTACTCAGGACTCTGAACCCTTCGCCCTATATGTTCTATTTCTCCGGCACTGACGTTGAGATAGCAGGCGCTTCTCCGGAGACTCTGGTAAAGCTGGAAAACGGAGTCCTCCACACCTTCCCCCTGGCAGGCACCCGTCCCAGAGGAAAGACAGAGCAGGAGGACAAGGAGCTCGAAGAAGGCCTTCTGGCCGACGAAAAGGAGCTCGCAGAGCACAATATGCTGGTAGACCTCGGAAGGAATGACCTTGGCAAGATAAGCAAATTCGGTTCAGTGGAAGTTGAAAAGCTCCACAGCATCGAGCGCTACTCACACGTTATGCACATCGGCTCTACAGTCCGTGGAGAAATAAGGGAAGAATTCGACGGACTTGACGCTGTAAGCGCAGTACTCCCAGCCGGAACCCTGTCCGGAGCCCCAAAGATAAGAGCCTGTCAGCTCATCGCAGAGCTTGAAAACAACAAGCGTGGCATTTACGGCGGCGCTATCGGATACATCGACTTCACCGGAAATCTTGATACCTGCATCGCTATCCGCATCGCCTATAAAAAGAACGGCAAGGTCTTTGTACGGAGCGGCGCCGGCATTGTAGCTGACTCAGTACCGGAGAACGAGCATCAGGAGTGCCTCAACAAGGCCGCAGCAGTCATCAATGCCCTTAAAATTGCAGAGGAGGTTGGAGCATGATTCTTCTCATCGACAATTACGACAGCTTTTCATACAATCTCTATCAACTTATAGGTGAAATAAGCCCTGACATCAGAGTCGTCCGCAACGACGAACTGACTGTAGCTCAGATAGAGGAGCTCGCTCCCGACAGGATAATCCTTTCTCCCGGACCCGGACGTCCGGAGGATGCAGGTATCATCATTGAGGCAGCCGGAACAGTCTGCCGGAAGATACCAACTCTCGGAGTATGTCTCGGTCATCAGGCCATTTGCGCCGCCTACGGTGCAACAGTCACCTACGCAAAAAAGCTCATGCACGGCAAGCAGTCTGTGATAAACTTTATTGGTGATTCCCCGCTGTTCCGAGGGATAGATGAGGGGGCTCCCGTTGCAAGATACCATTCCCTGGCCGCTGACGCATCAACCCTTCCGGACTGCCTGGAAGTCACAGCCATTGCTGACGACGGCGAGGTCATGGCTGTACAGCACAAGGAATATCCTATTTACGGAGTACAGTTCCACCCGGAGTCCATCATGACTCCAGACGGCAAGATAATGCTGAAGAATTTTATTGAACTTTAATAATATATCAGGAGGAAACCACTATGATTAAAGAGGCAATAGTAAAGATAGTTGACAAGCAGGACCTGACATATGATGAGGCATACGCAGTAATTTCCGAGATAATGGCAGGAGAGACCACCCCCACACAGAATGCGGCATTTCTCTCTGCTCTCTCCACCAAGAGCACCAAGGCTGAGACCATAGACGAGATAACCGGCTGCGCTGCTGCAATGCGTGACGCAGCAATCAAATTCGAGAACGACATGGACCTGCTTGAAATAGTAGGCACAGGCGGAGACAACGCTCACAGCTTCAATATCTCCACTACTTCCGCATTTATTATCGCAGCTTCCGGCATCAAGGTAGCTAAGCACGGCAACAGAGCCGCATCCTCACTTTCCGGCACTGCCGACTGTCTTGAAGCTCTGGGAGCTAATATCAGCCTTGACCCTGAACAGTGCCGCCGCCTCCTTGAAAACTCCGGATTCTGTTTCTTCTTCGCTCAGAAGTATCATACTTCAATGAAGTACGTTGGTCCTATCAGAAAGGAACTCGGATTCCGTACTGTTTTTAACATCCTCGGACCTCTCACCAACCCTTCCTGCCCTAAGCACCACCTTCTCGGAGTATATGACAGTGTTCTCCTTGAACCTGTGGCTGAGGTACTCATGAAGCTGGGTTCACAGAGCGGAATGGTAGTTTACGGAACTGATAAGCTGGACGAAATATCACTCAGTGCACCTACAGCAGTGTGCGAGTACAAGAACGGCTGGATGAAGAATTATGAGATAACTCCTGAGCAGTTCGGATTTGAGAGATGTACCAAGGATGACCTCTTAGGCGGAACTCCTGAGGAAAACGCAGCTATCACAAGAGGCATACTTGCAGGAGAGATAAAGGGCCACAAGCGCAACGCCGTCCTCCTCAATGCAGGAGCTGCCATATACATCGGCGGCAAGGCTGATTCCATGGCAGAAGGCATAGTAACAGCAGCCGAGCTCATAGACAGCGGCAAAGCTCTTGCAGCTATGGACGCATTTATTTCCGGCTCTAATCAGTGAGGTGGACCATGACTATCCTTGACCAGCTTGCTGACTACGCAAGAGAGAGAGTTGCCGCAGCCGAAAGGCTCCGTCCCCTGAGTGAAGTAAAGTCCGGAGCTCTGGCACTTCCCAAAGGTACATTCGAGTTTGAAAAAGCTCTTAAAAAAAAGGACATTGCTTTTATCTGTGAGTGCAAGAAGGCCTCTCCCTCAAAGGGAGTCATCGCTGAGGACTTCCCATATCTGGAGATAGCAAAGGCCTACGAAAAGGCCGGAGCCGACTGCATTTCAGTGCTCACCGAACCAAAATGGTTCCTGGGAAGAGACGAATACCTGCGTGAGATAACCGCCGCAGTGTCTATCCCATGCCTGCGTAAGGACTTCACTGTTGATGAGTACATGATATATGAGGCAAAGCTGCTGGGTGCAAAGGCAGTCCTGCTGATATGCTCTATTCTCCCGGAGGAAATAGTAAGGGAGTACATCAGTATATGCGATACTCTGGGACTTTCCGCTCTGGTGGAGGTCCATGATGAAGCTGAAGCAGAGTCCGCACTGAGAGCCGGCGCAAGAGTACTTGGAGTTAACAACCGCAACCTGAAGGACTTCTCCGTTGACACCGGAAACAGCACCCGGATACGCAGTCTCATTCCGGAGGATGTGGTTTTCGTCTCTGAAAGCGGAGTCAGCTCCCCTGCTGACATAGAGCTCCTCAGATGTGCAAGAGCCGACGCAGTCCTTATCGGTGAGACTCTTATGAGAGCTCCTGATAAGTCCGCAAGACTGGCAGAACTGCGGGGCCGCCATGAGTAAGATAAAGCTCTGCGGACTTTCCCGTGAGACCGACATCTCCTACGCAAATTTCATAATGCCGGAATTCGTAGGTTTTGTTTTTGCAGTTTCAAGCAAACGGTACGTCACACCGGAAAAGGCTCTGCGTCTTAGGAAACTTCTGAGAGCCGGCATTACTCCGGTTGGAGTTTTTGTTGACGAAGCTCCGGAAACTATTGCAGAATATGTAAAAAGTGGTATAATAGATGTAGTGCAGCTTCACGGCTCCGAGGACGATGACTTCATAAGAAGGCTCCGTGAGCTCACAAATGCTCCTGTAATAAAGGCATTCCGGATAAAAAGCGCTGAGGATGTCCTCTGCGCTGAAAGCTCATCCGCAGACATAGTCCTTCTGGACTCCGGCTGCGGTACCGGAAAGACCTTTGACCATTCCCTTATCGAGTCCGTTTCACGGCCTTACTTTCTGGCCGGAGGGCTCACCCCGGAAAACGTCGGAGCTGCTGTTGAAAGTCTCCGGCCCTATGCCGTAGACGCAAGCTCCTCACTGGAATCCGAGGGAGTCAAGGACTACAGTAAAATGAAAGCATTCGCTGACGCTGTCAGAAGAAAGGATGAATGATATGTCACAGTCAAAAGGACGATTCGGTGTTCACGGCGGACAGTATATCCCCGAAACGCTGATGAATGCAGTCATAGAGCTTGAAAAAGCCTATGAACACTACAAAAACGACCCGGAGTTCAACCGGGAGCTCAAAGACCTGCTCAACAATTACGCAGGCCGGCCCTCTCTGCTCTACTACGCTGAGAAAATGACCAAGGACCTGGGCGGTGCTAAGATATACCTCAAGCGTGAGGACCTCAATCACACAGGCTCCCACAAGATAAACAACGTTCTTGGACAGGCTCTGCTGGCTAAGAAAATGGGCAAGACCCGCCTCATTGCAGAAACCGGCGCAGGTCAGCACGGAGTTGCTACCGCAACTGCTGCCGCTCTTATGGGCATGGAGTGCGTTGTGTTCATGGGCAAAGAGGACACTGAGCGTCAGGCACTCAACGTTTACCGAATGAGACTTCTGGGCGCTGAGGTCATTCCTGTAACAAGCGGAACTGCCACACTTAAAGACGCTGTCTCCGAAGCAATGAGAGAGTGGACCTCACGTATCGACGACACCCACTACTGCCTTGGCTCAGTCATGGGACCCCACCCCTTCCCGACTATAGTCCGTGACTTCCAGGCAGTCATCTCAAAGGAATCAAGAGAGCAGATACTTGAAGCAGAAGGACGTCTCCCGGACGCTGTCATTGCCTGTGTAGGCGGAGGCTCAAATGCTATAGGCAGCTTCTATAACTTTATACCCGACGAGAGCGTAAGGCTCATAGGCTGTGAGGCCGCCGGCCGTGGAATAGATACATTTGAGACTGCCGCTACTGTAAATACCGGAAGAATAGGCATTTTCCACGGTATGAAGTCCTACTTCTGCCAGGATGAATACGGCCAGATAGCTCCTGTTTATTCTATCTCCGCAGGTCTGGACTACCCCGGAGTAGGCCCCGAACACGCACATCTCCACGACATCGGCAGAGCTGAATACGTTCCGATAACTGACGATGAGGCTGTAAATGCCTTTGAGTACCTCTCACGTACTGAGGGAATAATCCCTGCCATAGAGTCTGCCCATGCCGTTGCATATGCCATGAAGCTGGCTCCAACAATGGACAAGGACAAGATAATCATAATCACTGTTTCCGGACGTGGCGACAAGGACTGTGCTGCTATTGCCCGCTACAGAGGGGAGGATATCCATGAGTAATATCAGAGACGCATTCAGGAATGGCAAAGCCTTCATTCCCTTCATAACCTGCGGCGACCCCGACCTTGAAACTACTGCAAAGGCAGTTCGTGCTGCCGCTGAAAACGGTGCTGACCTCATCGAGCTTGGTATCCCGTTCTCTGACCCTACAGCAGAGGGACCGGTAATACAGGGTGCCAATATCCGTGCTCTTGCCGGCGGCATCACTACTGACAAGATATTCGACTTTGTTGCCGAGCTCCGCCGTGACGTCAAGATACCGCTGGTATTCATGACCTATGCAAATGTGGTATTCTCCTATGACTCCGAGCGTTTCATGGCAAGGTGCTGTGAGACCGGAGTTGGCGGAATAATCCTCCCGGACCTGCCCTTTGAGGAGAAGGAGGAATTCTCAGCAGTCGCAAAGCAGTACGGTGTTGACCTCATCTCCCTTATCGCTCCCACATCCGAGAACCGTATAGCCATGATAGCCAAGGAGGCAGAAGGCTTCATCTACATCGTATCAAGCCTGGGAGTCACCGGTACAAGAACTGAGATAACCACAAATATCGGGGACATCGTAAAGGTAATACGTGAAAATACTGACGTCCCCTGCGCTGTAGGATTCGGTATCTCCAAACCGGAACAGGCTCAGAAAATGGCCGCTCTCTCTGACGGAGCTATCGTCGGTTCGGCAATTATAAAGCTGCTGGAAAAATACGGAAAAGATGCTCCGCCCTATATCGGCGAGTACGTAAAGTCAATGAAAGACGCTGTAATGTCAGCAGAATAAAAAAAGCCCGGAACTAAGTTCCGGGTTTTTTATTATTGCTCGGCCGAATTGCTATTGAGATCTCATTTTGCAGCAATACCGGCACATTTAAAGAACTCCTCAAAGCCATTGGATAAACGCAGTCTTGTCGTTTTTATTATAGCCTGCCCTCTCATAAAAATCAAGTGTTGACTTTTCTCTTGAACCTGTCAGGAGCATCATTTTATAGCAATTTTCACTTTGAGCTATCTCCCTTGCATAGTTCAGGCAAGCTGTTGCAAGCCCCTTTTTTCTGTAGTCCTTATCTGTGATAACATTCTCCACAAAAGCGTATGGACGCTGACCTCTTGTAAGATTTGGGATAATAACGCACACACATGAGGACAGTATACGTCCGTTTTCCTCAGCAACGATAATATGATGTGACTTATCCTCCAGTATGCTCTTCCATATCCCCATGACTCTGCTGTCCTTTTCCGGGAACGGATTATCATGGAGCTGCATATATAGCCGCATCAGTTCATCAAAGTCGTCCTCTTTTATCTCACGTATCATAGCGCTCCCTCCTTTTGTTCATTATATCACACACTCATCAGTTGTGTCAATAAAAAGCCGCAGTCCTCTGATAATTCATCAGAAAGACTGCGGCTGAAATTTGTCACTGGTGGGGAAATGCGCTCATGGGGTCTATCAGGGCACCGTTGTGACGCAGCTCGATGTGCAGATGAGGGTCAACACCGCTTTCAATATCGGCAGTCTGGCCAACGGCTCCTATAAGCTGTCCTGATGCGAGAACGTCGCCCTCCTGTACTGAGAGGTCCGCACCAAGACTGCAATACTTCGACACAAAACCGTTGTGGTGGTCAACAGTAACAGTAACTCCCCAAAGAGGGTCATTTGCTATGTCGATGACCTCACCTGAGCTGATGCTGTACACCTCGGCTCCAACCTCTGCGGCAATGTCTGTTCCATTGTGAGTCTGCCAGGAACCGGTAGTCTTACTCTTTACGAGCTCCGTGCCGCTGAAAGGCTCCAGGATATTGCTGACGTCCTCAAGAGGAGCCTTTGCATTTTCCAGCTTGTCCGCACTTACCTGAACAGGCGGCTTGTCCGGCACTGCCGGCGGAATATCCGCTCCCTTTGGCTGTACTGGTATTATCTCCGCTGCCGGAACGGTTATCTTTGGCATTGTGGTAACTGCCGCTCTCGTTGTAGTTGATGCAGTGGTATACCACTGGACTGTAGTCACCGGCGGTACAGTCACCTTCGGGACTCCTGCGTACTTCTGGTCGACCGGAGTCTCAGGGACGGAAATTATCTGGTCCGATGAGGGGTTGTCCTTCAGCTTCTGGCCCTGGTCGTAAGCGAAATAACAGGCGGAGCCTATCATGACTGCACTTATTCCAAGTGCTGCATAAAAGCCCTTTGAGCTTTTTTTAATGTTATTCTCAGAAAATGGATTCTTTTTCACGTATAACACCTCCGGTCATATTATTGACCGGAAATGGGAAAATATACGAAAAAATAAACAAGACCGCCAGAGGCGGCCTTGTGTCTGATTATCAAAGTGCAGACAGAGCTGCGAATTTTTCCTTCAGGGCAGGATAGATCTCCCTGTAAAGCTGATAGTACTTCTCATACTCCGGCACCTTCTCAGAGTCGGGAGCCTGTACCTTATCAGTACGTACTATAGCACCGCAGGCCTCCTGAACTGAGCTGTAGAGTCCCGCACCTACACTGGCGAGTATAGCAACTCCCAGAGCCGGTCCTTCCTTGGATGCTGCTGTCTTTACATTGCAGTTATACAGGTCGGCAAGCATTGACCTCCACAGGGGTGAAGAGCCACCGCCTCCGCAGGCCATCATGTCGCTGACGCTCACCTTCATCTCACGGAACACCTCAACACAGTCTCTCAGAGAATAGGTTACACCCTCCATTACTGCACGGAGCATATCACTGCGGGTATGGATAGCGGAAAGACCGAAGAAAACTCCTCTTGCATCCGGGTCAAGATGAGGAGTGCGTTCACCCATAAGATAGGGCAGATACAGCAGCTTATTAGCTCCCACCGGTACCTTCTCAGCAGCCTTGTCCATGAGGTAGTACTCGTCAACTCCCATGAGCCTTGCAGTTTCCTTCTCAGAGGAGCAGAAATTATCACGGAACCATTTAAGGGAAAGTCCTGCGCCCTGTGTTACGCCCATTACGTGCCATGCACCGGGTACAGCCGCACAGCAGGTGTGTACACGGCCTGCCTTGTCGATAGAGATAGATGATGTATGTGCAAAAACAACACCGGAAGTGCCGATAGTTGTGAATGCCTTTCCGTCCTCAACAACACCTGTACCAACAGCAGCAGCGGCATTGTCGCCGGCACCGCCTACAACGATAGTGCTCTTGTTGAGTCCGAGCTCATCAGCCATAGCCTTTGTTAGGGTACCTGTCACCTCGCAGGACTCATAGACCTGACCCAGCCAGCTCTTATCGATGCCAAATGCTGAGAGCAGTTCATCCGACCACTTTCTTCCGGGGACGTCAAGGAGCTGCATACCTGATGCGTCGCTGACTTCTGTTGCGTACTCACCTGTGAGGATGAGTCTCAGGTAGTCCTTGGGCAGGAGGATATGAGCTATCCTGCTGAATATCTCCGGCTCATTATTGCGGACCCAGAGTATCTTAGCGGCAGTCCAGCCTGTGAGTGCAGGATTGGCAGTTATCTCCACCAGCTTTTCACGTCCGACTGTTCTGTTCATCTCTTCGACCTCTGCTCCGGTACGCTGGTCGCACCAGATGATAGAAGGACGGAGAACGTTGTTGTCCTTATCAAGGAGGACAAGTCCATGCATCTGGCCGGAGATGCCTATACCCTTTACGTCGTCCTTGCTGACACCGCTTTTTGCCATTACAGACTTGATAGTGTCAAGCATAGCTTTTTTCCAGTGGATAGGGTCCTGTTCAGCATAGCCGTTTTTCGGCTGATACATTGGATATTCGATAGTTTCGGAGGCAATGACTGCTCCTGTATGGTCAAAAAGGACTGTTTTTGTACCGCTGGTACCGCAGTCCACACCTATAATATATGACATAGTTAAACTCCTTTACATATCTTCTTTCAGTCGGGCGAAGACCTCGCCCTTATACTCGGCGTACTCAACAGTGACCTTATCGCCGATCTCCATATGATACAGCTTTTCGGCTTTTGTGCCACCACAGTGGAGCTGCTTCGTTATGCCGGAAACGGTCGTGAACTCTATATCGACACGCTTGACTTCCTTTGGCTCAACGTCACGTTTTATATGTTCCGGGATATTTTCTGCGCCGCCGAACTCTTTTTTCATCATTTCAAAGAATTGCTCTCCGCCCTTTTCAATCCCGCAAAACTTGTTTATTATAGTTGCCTCGGTCAAAGAGGGCGACTTATCCAGCTTTTTCAATCCTCTCTCCCAGAAACTAAGTCCAAACATTTTTTCTCCCTTCGCATATCTGATATTAATGACACAGATAAACGTCTTTGTTTATGTTATAAGTCATACGGAAAGCTGATTATCCGGTCTCTTATTCTTCCTCTGCACTGCTCTTCTCAGCAGCTCCCAGGTAAATAGCCCAGAAGAACACTGCCAGTACGTTCATTACTGCCGGCAGGATGAAGCAAGAGAAGGTCATGAAGAGCATATTCAGGTCGGAGCTCATTTCTGCCGCAGTGAGGTCAACGGCTCTCGGCTCCAGCTTGAATACCATGAACACCTCTATTGCCAGGCTCACAAGAAGTCTGACTGCCGGCATACCGGCAGGCTCATCTCTGCGCTGACGGATGACTGCAAAGAGGTCCAGAAGTATTGCTCCTATAAAGAGTACCAAAGCAATAAGGGACTTCCCCTCTCTGAGCATCAGCAGGAAAACTGCGCTGATAGCGATACCTGTAACTGCGGCTGAGACTATATTTGTGAATATCCTGTTCATAGAGTGCTCCTTTATAGAAAAAGGACGCAGCCCGCAGGTTGCGGAGACTGCGTCCCACAAAGTCTTATTATAAGCTGAACATTATGTTGTTCATTATGGATTCAAGCATTTCCTGACGTCCGCTGCCCAGGGAGTCAGTTACCTCGCCCTTTTCAAGAGCGTACTTTTCAAGCTCTTCAAAGCCTACCTTACCGTCGATGATGTCCTTGCCTATGCCGGTATTCCATGAGGAGTAGCGGTCAGCAACAAAGCTGTCGATGCGGCCGTCGTCTATCATCTTCTGAGCGATGCGGAGACCGAGGGCAAATGTATCCATTCCGGCAATGTAGCTGTGGAAGATGTCCTCAGGTGTAAAGGAACCTCTTCTTGCCTTTGAGTCGAAGTTCAGGCCTCCGTTTGTGAAGCCGCCTGCCTTCAGGACCTCATACATACAAAGTGCTGCATCGTATACATTGGTGGGGAACTGGTCTGTATCCCAGCCAAGGAGGGGGTCACCCTGGTTAGCGTCGATAGAGCCGAAGAATCCGTTGTCTCTTGCAACTCTGAGCTCATGCTGGAAGGTGTGCTGTGCCAGTGTAGCGTGGTTTGCCTCGATGTTCATCTTGAAGTCCTTGTCCAGACCGTACTTGCGGAGGAATCCCAGAACTGTAGCAGTATCGAAGTCATACTGGTGCTTTGTAGGCTCCTTTGGCTTGGGCTCGATGTAGAAGTCGCCCTTGTAGCCGATAGACCTTGCATAATCAACAGCCATATGCATAAGGCGAGCCATGTTGTCCAGCTCAAGGCCCATATCTGTGTTCAGGAGGGTCTCGTAGCCTTCACGTCCGCCCCAGAAAACATAGCCATTTCCGCCCAGCTTTACAGTAGCCTCGATAGCCTTCTTTATCTGAGCTGCTGCATATGCGAAAACATCGGCAGAGGGAGATGTACCGGCACCGTGCATATATCTCGGATGGTCAAAGCACTTTGCAGTACCCCAGAGGCACTTGATGCCTGTCTCAGCCTGCTTAGCCTTTATGTAGTCTGTTACCTCGTCCAGCTTTGCATTTGTCTCAGCAAGGCTGCCGTACTCAGGAGAGAGGTCACGGTCATGGAAACAGAAGAACTCGATAGAGAGCTTTTCCATTATCTCGAAAGCTGCGTCTACCTTAGCCTTTGCTCTTGCTGTAGGGTCAGACTGGCCCCAGGACTTGTCAGCAGTACCGACACCGAACATATCAGTACCGTCGCCGCCCATAGTGTGCCACCATGAAAGGGCAAATCTTAGGTGCTCCTTCATAGTTTTTCCGCCGATGACCTCATCGGGGTCGTAGTACTTGAATGCCAGAGGGTTGGTGGAATTCTTTCCTTCGTAGGGTATCTTGCCTATGCCTTTAAAAAATTCGCTCATAATAACCTCCTATAGTTATCATATTTATTTTTAAGGCCTGTCCGTACCGTCAAATAAACTCCAAGTCGGTACGAACGGGACTTTTTTACGTTATCAGTTGAGTAGGTCTATGGAGATGTGTCTGGAGTCAACATCAAAATAGCTCTCCAGCTCTGCGATGTAGTAACGGAAGCAGACCTTTCCGTTGAATAACATAACGTCGCCGGTCTCCGGAACTCCAAGCATCTCAAGGTCAGCATCAGAAAGGGAGCTGAGGCTTACAGCGTTATCTTTTTCAACTTTGAAGAGAGCATTGCCGTAAACATCTGTATGCTCACTGTTGAATATCTTGAAAGCCTTGCTGCTGAAGCTGCTGAAATATACTCTGCTGCCGTTTGTGATGTCCACCTCATCATAGAGGTGATTTGAGGGAGAAAGCACGTAATACCGGCCGTCGCCGTCTCTGCCGATGTCAAAAACAGCAAGCTGTTCATCAGTGAGGTCATTGAGGAAAACGTCCTCTACATCGGATGCAGTAAGACCTATCTTGAACTTCTCAGACACAGCGATGTCTGCGAGCTTGAGCTTTTCGTCATAGGAGTAATTGAGCTTTTCCA
The DNA here is from genome assembly GCA_902762855.1 of Ruminococcus flavefaciens. GTDB lineage: Bacteria > Bacillota > Clostridia > Oscillospirales > Ruminococcaceae > Ruminococcus > Ruminococcus flavefaciens_V. The sequence continues at coordinate 11,916 of CACWPR010000028.1, read as the reverse complement.
GCTCATCCTCAGAGAGGTGTACAACGATAGAATCAGAGATTGAATTGAGCTGCTCAGTTATCTCCTGACGAGACTGAGTCACCCACTCAACAGTTACTTCCTCAGAGATAGGTCTTTCGAGACATACGACTCTCTCCATATTTTTCAGAGTGAAGGTAGCAAACGGGTACTTTTTGTCAGCATAGTTAGGCTCCACATATACAGCAGTGCTGCCATTTGAGCTGTCCTCAGTATTGACAACTCTGTAGCGGTATCTGCCGGAAGGAGATTCTCCTGACTCGATGACCTCCTGCTTTGTGGTAGTCACAAAGAATGAAGTGAAAAGGAAATATCCGAGAGCACCGAAGATATAAAGCAGAAGTGTGATAGTACCAAATGCGGTCTTGGCACCCTCGCCTGCACCTGAAAGGAGGAGTATGACAACTCCCGTAAGGATAATGGGGATTATCATGCCCCACTCACCGAAATAGAGGAGCACTACCGGGAGCATGGCCGGAAGTATAATAAAGCTGGCTATTCGTGTAAATATCTGCTTTCTGGTATAGAGCATGACCATAAGCACCAGAATGGAAACACCGGTAACGGTCAGGCACTGCTGCACTCTTGCGTGGATATGTATATCATAGAATATTGAAAAATAGCAAAGATGACAAACACCGAAAGCGTACAGCAGGCTTATGAGTGCTGCCACTCTCTTGGTCCAGACATTTGCGAAAAAGTTCTTCATTTCTGCCTCCGAAAAGTATATATAAGTCACTGTATAATCATACACTTTATATTATACCATTTTCAAAGCAAAGATACAAGCGATTTCCCGAATTTTTCTGAAAATTTTTTCTTTGGCTTTACAACTGCGGAGAAAAATAGTATAATAGACATATCCTGAAAGGAGATAGTATGAAAAAAATAAAACTTTATCCTGCAAGAGTTGTCTTTGCACTGCTCGCTCTCATATGTATGATCACTATTTTCAGCTTTTCCCGTGAAAACTCGGAGCAGTCCTCTGAGACCAGCGGAAAGGTCACCGAGGCAGTCATTGAGGTAACTGTCAAGGACTACACCAAGAAGCCTCCAAAGGAGAAGGAGTCTATTCGAGACAAGTTCACCTTCGCCATAAGGAAATGCGCTCATTTCTCGCTATATCTGTGTCTTGGGGCACTTGTCTCACTGACTGCCGGCCGCCGGAAAGTACTGAGCATCGGCTCTGCCGGCACGATGATATTCTGTTTTCTTTATGCCGTTTCCGACGAGATACACCAGCACTTCGTTCCCGGAAGGTCCTGCGAATTCCGGGATGTTATGATAGACACCTCCGGAGCCCTGACGGGTATGCTGCTGTCATTTTTTATGATGTACATATTCGCCAAGGTATACAGCAAAATAGTCCGGAAAAGGGAAAAGTCTCAATAAAGCTGAAATTCTGAACATAAAAAAATCCCTGCCCGAAAGGACAGGGATAAATTTTTTTACTGCATACCGCCTCTGGTGTAGAAGTTATCCTGGATGATGAGTGAGCATCCGCCGAGGAAGTTGTTCTTGCCGTCCAGCTTGCTGAGGATGACTCTGTCTGCTATCTCCTCGCTGACCAGACGTATCATCTCTCTCTTCACATAATCGAACTGTTTCTCGTTGAGCTTGAAATTATGCAGGATGATGCGCTTTGCAAAGTGGCTGATAGCAAGGTTATTCACCAGAACTGTGTACTTTGCAATGATGTCGTCAGTAACAGTTTTAACAGCCTCGTCGCCTCTCATGAGGGCCATAAAGACGTTATCAGTTGAGATCCTGGACTTGTCCCCCTCAGTGAGCTCATAGAGCACAGGAGTCTTGTCCTTGGAGTATATCTCATAGAATGCACTGAGCATAGCTGTTCTGGAGAGCTCCGCCTTGACAGAACCGTTTGGGTAGCCTTCATAGGCCTTACCGCCTGGGCATACGATGTATTTCTCTATCATGGAGGTGTAGGAAACATAGTCAGCAGAGAGCTCATTCTTATTGATTATAGCCAGATTGACCTGATTTCCGTTGTGGATGAAGGCAGTATTGGTCTGGAAACCGTTCTGTGAGCGGAAGTCATTGCTGGCCATAGCCATGAGTCCGATAGCATTTCCGCAGTGGATGTCGAAATCCAGTCCGCTGGAGAGCTTGTCTATAAAGTTGGTGAAATCAAGGACGCCGTCCTTGTAGAATATTTTGAGTTTTCCCCACATAGAGGGAACAACGCCCACTCCAAGGCCCAGTATCTTGTCCTTGGTAAGGCAGCTATTCTCCACCATTTCGTTGCTGGCAGTGATTATGTAATTAATGATGTCCTTGCTTGTTGTGCGCTCATCTACAACCATACTCGCCTTGTCGAGGATTTCTGAATTAAGGTTAGTCAGGCCGATGCTGACTTCTTTTTCGTCAACTGTAGCACCCAGAGCGAATCTGCTGTTGACATTTATGTCGATGAGGATCTTCCTTCTGCCCTTCTGGAGCTTCTCTGTATTTACCGGTGCCTCACCGATCTCCACAAGGACTCCTTCCTCTATCATCTCATTGGTAATAATGGTAACAGCAGCCCTTGTGATCTCCAGAGCACTTGCCACATCCACACGGGAAATAGGGCCGGATTCTCTTATAACACGGAGTATCTGCATACGGTTGCGTCTTTTAAGGTCCAGTTTGCTGATGCCACGTTTTTCCATATATAACATCTCCATTCCTAATTAATAAAATAAGTAGTTTACTACACATATTTATTATAACACAACTCAACTAAAAATAAAACAGTTTATTGCAAAAAATATTAAAATCAGCACTTTTGACAAACTAAAGCTAATTTTTTTGTCAATTATTCAGTATGAGGGGAAACAAAAAGATCCGGGGCATATTGCTCCGGATCTTGATTTAGTTTTACTGATCACCAATCGAAGTCCTCGAAGTCTTCCTCATCATAATCGAAGTCGTAGTAATCGTCGTAATCATCGTCATCGTCATCTTCGCCTCTTGCCTTCAGAGCATCCTGGCTCATTTCAATGACCTTCCAGCCTTCACCCTTGAACTTAACAACGCAAATCTTCTGAGTATTTGTATCCTTGTCGCCATCCTCGTCCTTGGTCTGGACCTTTATCTTGAACTCGTAACCCTTCTTAGCCTCAGGGTCATCAGCGCCCTTGGACTTCCATACAGCCTCAGCGCCCTTGAGAGCTGTCTTGGAGAGCTTCTTGCCCTTCTTAACGCTCTTGATCTTTATTCTTATACCGTCATCATACCGGTCGCTCTTCTTATCATTGAGGGCCTCGACCATATCATCCCACTTATCGTCATCCTTGAGGTCAGAAATCTTATCCTTAGGAAGAGTCATTGAAAAGTATGTCTTAGCCTTTCCCTTCTTTGCAAAAGCGTTAGCATACTTCTTAGCTGCTCCCTTAGCTCCTGTGTGACCAAGAATGAAAACGAGGAGAAGGATAAGTACTACCACACCAGCGCAGGCACCAATGAGGATAGCGGGATTCTTCTTAGCCTTGTCGACCAGCTCGTTGGGGTTAAAGCCGCCGTTGTTCTGGGGCTGACCGTAGTCGGGCTGACCGCCATAAACGTTATTTGCCTGATCGAAGGTGTTATTCACCTGAGCAGCAGCGTTCTGGCCCTGTGCAGCAGCCTGAGCGCCGGGGCATCCGCAAACTCCACCCTCTGGGATCTCATTTCCACAATATTTACAAAATGCCATGTTACATACCTCCATATGTTTTAATTTCTACACTATTTTATCATACACTTATCACATTGTCAAGCAATTTGTCGGGATTTACAGTATTATAAAAGTTTTTTCGTCACTTTTGCTAAAAAACGGCATACCGCCCCCTCCTAATTGCCAACAATCGCCTATATTCAGAGGGAAACCGGTATTTTAAGTTTGCAGAGACTCACTTGCTTTTCCTAAGTGCTCCGATATAAACTGCCGCTGTTATAAGTCCTGGGACGATCGCAAGAGGTCCCATGACCAGGACCTCTCCCATTTCAAGTGCAGAGGAGCTTGCATCCGACTCGATAAAATTGAATATCTGCAAAAAGAATCCGTTCAGCAGCTTGTGCCAGCGGTAGAACTCAAAGCCATTCTTCACTGAAAGTGCCAGCACTCCCCAGCTCAGGAGTCCGGGGGCAGATGCGGAAAGTCCCATGAGTATGCCAGTTAGAGTTCCGCCGCCGCCCTCCCCTGTACGTTCAAGGCGGCAGTCCTCTGCGGCCGTTTTAACGCAAAAGCTGGACATAATTATAATAAGTATGCCGGCTCCGCAGACTGCACTGACCGCTTTTATCAGCCACAGTGATGAGCCTGCAAGAGTCAGGCTTATGAAAAGTGCAAGAATGTCCGCTGCAAAGACCATTCCCACGGTTCTCAAATATCTCATTCTATCACCTTCCTGCGCCGTGAATAATTCTGTTTCTCCGGGGAATAATTGCTCCGGGGGTGAATTTATGGACGACGACGATGTTAAGATATATGTTCCGGTATCATCCGGACCCTCTGTTCCTCCGGAGACTGAGTCCGAGGAGGTCAGGGTCTACCGGTCCGGCTCCTGATCGCTCCGACTGCTGAAAAACAAAGGAAAAAGAATACGTTTACTATGACAATGCTCGCTCCGGGAGCCGTATTCATCAGAAGGGACATAAACATCCCCACAATAAAGCTGACCACGGATACGGTACCCGCTGTGAGCACTACTCCCTTAAAGCTCCGGCAGACTCTCATTGCTGTAAGAGTCGGTATCACTATCAGGCTGGAGACGAGCAGAGCCCCCATCATCATCATTCCGAGTACCACGGTAACTGCCGTCAGGACCGCAAATACCATGTTGTAGACATCAGCATTTACTCCCGTTGCTCTTGCGAAGTTCTCGTCAAATGTCACTGAGAAGATGCGTCCGTAGAGGAAGATGAACGTCAGTATAACAACTGCTGAAAGCACTACGCTGAGTATCACGTCTCCTTTGCTCATTGCAAGGATGCTTCCGAACATATAGTGGCTGACGTCGTTGGTGAGTCCGGCCTTTGAGGAGACAAGGATACCCACTGCAAGTGCAGTAGTGGAAAAAAGTGCAATGGCAGAATCTCCGCTGAGTTTGCTGCTGCCGCTAAGTCTGAGCAGTATAAAGGCTGCGATAACTACGACCGGCAGAGCTACTTTAAGCGGTGCAAGATTCATGACCGCCGCCACGGAAAGTGCTCCATAGCCTATGTGCGAGAGTCCGTCGCCTATCATGGAGTACTTTTTCAGTACCAGTGTAACTCCCAGCAAAGAGGAACATATAGTTACGGCTATGCCGCCTATCAGCGCCGGAAGGAGTATAGCTCCGAAGAATTCCGGCGTGAACATTATCCTGAGATCGTCAAACATACGTCAGCCTCCTATAAATTTGCTGGCCAGGTGTGAACCTGCGTACTCCTGTGGAGTACCATAAAAGCTGTGGTCCGTGCTGCACAGGCAGAGTATCCTGCTGGCATATTCCATAGACTTCACAACATCGTGAGATACCATTATGATAGTCATTCCGTCCTTCTTGTTGAGCTCTCCGATGAGTTCGTACATATCCGCAGAGGCTCCGGGGTCCAGACCTGTTACAGGCTCGTCCAGAAGGAGCAGTTTTTTAGCTGCACACATAGCTCTCGCAAGAAGCATCCTCTGCTGCTGGCCTCCTGAAAGCTCCCGGCAGCTCCGGCGGGCAAGGTCAGATATGCCAAGCCGCTCTATTGCCTTGCGTGCAGTTTCCTTTTCGGCGGAATTGTAGAATGGCCTGAGTCCACGTCTGCCAAGGCATCCTGAAAGGACTACCTCCTCAACTGTCGCAGGGAAACCCTTAGCAAGGTCGGTGTGCTGAGGAAGATATCCGATGTCCTTCTGGCGCAGACCCTCCCCCATTATTATTTTGCCGCTGTCCGGGGACTTTATCCCCAGCAGGCACTTGACAAGGGTACTCTTGCCGGAGCCGTTTTCCCCGACTATACAGACGTAGTCCCCTTCTTTTACCGCAAAGCTCAGTCCCTTTATGACTCCTCTGCCGTCATAGCTGGCAGAAATGGACTGACATTCAAGAATATTTTTCAATACAAGGCCTCCCTGATATTTTCTAAGTTTATACGCATGAGGTCGATATAGGTGACCCCCTTGTCGAAATCCTCCCTGGTCACGTTGTGGCAGGACCACAGCGGCAGCATCCTTGCACCGGTGGCATCGCAGAGCTTCTCAGCCAGCTTTTTCGTGGAAAAGTCCAGATAGAACACTACCGGCAGGTCATGCTCCTGCACCTCGTCCATGAGACAGGCCATGGTCCGTACTGAAGGCTCGGATTCAGAGCTGCATCCGCTGAAAGCTGCAAAGTATTCCAGACCGTACTCGTGAGCCAGGTAGCGGAATGGGAAACGGTCACCGATGACTATAACATCATTTGGCGCATTGGAGGTCATATCAGCAAAATCCCTGTCCAGCTCCTCAAGCTCGCTGACATATCCCTCAGCATTTTTCTGATAGAGGGACTGATTTTCCGGGTACTCACGGCAGAGTACCTCTTCCACTCCCCTGACGCAGTTTATGGCATTTTCCGGGGACGTCCAGATATGGCCGTCAGCCTCATTCTCAGAGACCTCCCCTTCCTCCTCGTGTTCATGGTCGTGGTCGTGGTGGTGATGCCCGTCCTCGGAAGCACCACGGACCTCCTCCTCTTCAAGCAATTCAGCATAGTCGAAGAGCTTTATCACTGTTATATCGCTGGTGTCGATAGAATCGAGTATCTTGTCCACCCAGACCTCATCCTCGCCGCCTATACATATAAAAACGTCGCACTGCTGTATGTTAGCGATGTCCAGAGGAGTAGGCTCATAGGAATGGGCCTCTGCACCTGTGCTCAGGAGCATATGGATGTCAGCGGAGTCCCCTGTGACAGCTCTTGCGAAGTCATAGGGCGGAAAGCTGGTGGTCACTATAGACAGCCTTCCCTCCTCTTTTTCCGGGGCACTGCATCCGCAGAGCAGTGTCAGTGGGAGAATAAGTCCGGCAAGCAGTGCAAGCAGGCGCTCAGTCATTTTCCTCTTCCTCCATACAAGCCTCGCAGACTCCGTAGAATACGGTCTTTGAGGGGTCAACCCGGAAATTATGGTGAGCCATGATATGCTCCCCTATCTCACTGAGGTGGTCACAGGTTATGTGTATAAGTGTACCGCAGCGGACGCATTTCAGGTGGAAATGGCTCATACAGTCCTGAGATTCGTCGATGTACTGATAGCAGGCGCCAGTCTTGCCGTCAATGGTGTACCGTCTGACCAGGCCGTTTTCCACCAGCTTATCAAGCTGACGGTATATGGTAGCCACACCCACAGGAGTCCCCTCAGCGGTGAGGTAGGCGCTTATCTTCTGGACGTTAGTATGCTTGTCCTTGTTGGAAATAAGGTAATCCAGCAGTTTTTCCTTTTGTCTGGTATTGTAGCCGGAGCTGTTCTTCATGATGATACCGTCCTTTGAAATGAAAATGATTTTCAATTTCACATTATATCATAAAAGCAGTCCTGTGTCAAGGCTTAGGGAAAATAAAAAGAGCGTACCTGAGTACGCTCTTGATATACTTATTCGGAGTCCTCTTGCCGTGCAAGAAATGCCGAACCGGTAAGTGCAATAAGGGCGGCCATGAGTGCCAAAGCCTTAGGACCGTCTGAGTCGCCGGTCTTTGGAGAGTCCGCTTTAGTACCGGAAGCCGAAGTCACAGTACTGCTGCCGGGTGTTTTTGGCACAGCCGAGGTTGTGGATATTGCGGAGGTTGAAGTCACTGCGATACCTGTTGAAGAAGCAGATGTGGCAGTGGAAGTTGCAGTAGCAGTCGTGGTCGTAGTGGCTGTTGTAGTCGTGGTCGTAGTGGCTGTTGTAGTCGTAGTCGTGGTGGTTGTCGTAGTAGTGGTAGTCGTTGTAGTCTCATAAAGGTCAATGTCAGGTATAGGATATACTGTACGTCTTTCGCCGTTACGATACATTCGCTCAACGTACATTCCCTTAGGATGAGTTTTAGCTACAAAACCGTAGTTATTTTTCAGCCAGAGAGCCGTCCTGAACCTTTCGGTCTCGGAGACAGTTTCATCGAAAAGCAGACCTCCTGCATCAGCATCAACAACGCCGCTCAGCCCGTTTCCGGCTATCTCCTCGTTGATAGCACCCGCCTGTTTAGCTGTAAGCTCTTCGGAAAGAGGGGATTTATAGCCAAATTCGTCTGTACGGGTCATGTCGTCCCAGGCTATACACATATCTTTTTGTCCTGAAGCCACGCCAATTGTCATCTCCACAGGCTGCATACTATAAATATCAGAAACATACTTTGCTATCTTCAGTGCATTTCTGTAGTTGGCCTCATGGTCCATGCCATAGAATCTCAAGGTCACACCGCCACTTGTCCTCCAACTGTACTGTGTCAGATTTATTTTGATGTAAAGCTCCTCTTCACTAAGGCCAACAATATCTCTGAGGCTTTCCTCACTTATCTTATCTATAGAATCAGTGTCCAGCATCATGGTACAATCGTCCAGTATTCCGGATAAATATGAATAAGTCGAAACATTCTCGCCGTTTTCAACGAAATATAATTCAGACAAATATCTCTCTTCAAAATACTCCTTAAACATCTCAAATATTTCCGGGGAGGCTTCTTCACCCTCTGAACTGACCTCAGCATTTACAGTCTGTCCGCTGCTTATACTTAAACCGCCGCAGCAGCTTGCTGCAAGTACTGCTGAAAAGAGGAATGAAAGGAATTTTAGTTTTTTCATTAGTTACCTCCTTGATATATTGTTAATTTTATTTTATCATATTACACCAAGAATGTCAACTGATTTCGCTGAAAATTATTTTTTTTTTACAAATTACCTTTCGCTATCAGCTTTTTCCTTAGAAGGCCAATGTCAAAGCCGTCGCAGGAACCGTCGCTGTATACATCCGCAAGCACACGCTTGTCCGGACTTATATCTGCATTTCCAAGAAGATACCTCTGCATAGTTACCAGGTCAGCGATATTAACTCCGCCGTCAGTGTTGACGTCGCCCATGCTGTAGCTGCATTCCGGCAGAACGCTCGCCTGGAAGCTGTGAAGCGATGACGGTGTATAGAGTTCCCACTGTGCATGAGCTCCGCCTGCCTCCTGCATCTCAGCGTCTGACTTCAGGAACCAGTCATGGACAGGAGCTCCCTGGTCATCCCAGGTGGTGTCAATGTGGAAATACTGTCCTCCGGCCTTGACCACATTCCATGCGTGCTCCCCATTGTGGACGTAGCAGGTCTCCAGTCCTGCGGCATGATACAGAAGGTTGCAGGCACGGGCATAGCCCTCGCAGACTGTGAAGTCATTCATGAACAAAGATGCATCATTGTGGTACTGCCTGTCCTGGACGCTTCCCTCAGTGTAGTCTGTATTATTGCAGACCCAGTCATGAATGGCTCTGAGCTTTTCAACGTCGGTCATGCCGTCACGGACATTCTCCTTAACGACCTTTTCCACCTGTGCTTTGACGTACTCATTGACAAATCCCACCTCGTCAGCACCGTTGAAGTGCGAGAGGATGAACTCCTTTTTATCAGCGGCAAAGTCCCCGGTCGCACTGTCAAATGCCGGAGCTCCGTCAATATTCATAAGGCTGATACAATTCCGGATAGAGTTGTCGGATACCACCTCGCTGCCATTGAAGTTTATATTTTCCAGAGCGTCACAGCTATAGATACTGACATCAGCAAGGACGGTCTTTCCGCCGAAGTCCAGCTCTTTCAGTGAGCCGCAATCATATATAGCTCTGCTCTTCATGTCTGCGGCTCCGAAACCTGCCTCAGTCAGCGAACTGCACCCTGAAAAAGCCCATGCCCCTACCTCCGCAGCCGCATTAGTGCTGAACTTTGTCAGTCCGGAGCCCTCAAATGCACGGGAGCCGATAGTGAGCTGCTGGCAGGTCTCCGGGATATCAAGGTTTTTCAGTGACGTGCAGTTTCTGAAAGCCTTCTCCCCTATTATGATGCTGCCGGACTCTCCTCTGAATGTCACACTGCTGAGCTCAGTGCAGTTTTCAAACATGGAATCCGTTATATCAAAGTTCTCCGGCAGGACGACCTCCTCAATAGCGGTATTTGCAAACCTGATAGTGAGCAGCGACATTTTTTCCGGAAAAACCACGCTCCTGATGTTTTTTGTATTCTGAAATATATCCTGCTGGCAGGATATCACATCAGCGTATGAAGAGTCCGGTATGACTATATCACCGCCGGTGCCCTTGTAGCCCGTGTACTCCACCCAGACTTTCCCGTCCATAACAAAAACATCATAAACGAAATCGCCGTTAGTGAACGTACAGAAATCATCCGAGTCGGCGAGCTCATCTCCCGTGACACGGCTCCTGAGCTGTTCAGGAATGATGACACCTGTCTTTTTGAAGGCGGTGTTCGCTATCGCCGCAATTCCGTCGTGAAAGGCCACATCCGTAAGGTCCTGGCAGTTATAGAACGAATAACCGGGAATTATCTTCAGTTCCTTCGGAATGTTCACTGACTTGACTGACGAATCCCTGAATACCTCCCCGCCGAAATAGTTCACAGTATCCGGGATAGTTACAGTGGAGACAGAAGCATTCTCTGCAAATACTCTGTCACCAATGCCTGTAACAGTTTTACCGTCAACCGTTTCCGGTATAACAACATCAGAAGCAGAGCCGGTGTATTCAGTCAGAACAAGCTGGTCACTGAATCCAAGCCCCACACGTTTAGAAAACACCATCCCGTCAGCAGTTTCTGTCTCTGCGGAATTAGCGGTGTACATATTCAGCTTTGTCCCCGGTACATACACCGACGGGAACATAAGTGCTGCGGATAATATCAGAGCCGCTGCCCTGCGTTTCTTTCTATTCATAGCATCTCCCTCCCTTTATCGCTATAAGCTAATTATAACATAAGGAGCAAAAATGTCAAGGAATGGAGCTTTCAGCAAACAAAGCTCCCAAACTCCAGAATGATGAAGGTGTTATTGAAATCCTGGACATACTGTGTTATACTATAAAAAGAGGTGTTGATACGGGCAATTTTTATTCAACAGTTCAGATATATGATAACGAAAAACACGGCAGGAATGGATTTATCGAGAAATTCTGCAAAGAAATGGCTGATGAAGGCTATGTGTCCTGTGGAGGAGACGAGGCAGAACAGAGCTATATCCTGCATTTTGCTGAGAACAGCTACTGGGCAGCCATAGCCTCTGAGGAGTACACCCCTGACGGACAGAAAGCCCATGCTGACGCTGTACGCTTTGCAAAGCTGCTGAAAGCTCCCTGCGTCAACACAAATGTCATAGACAGCGATTGTGCGTTCATGGATGTGTACGGAGCAACCGGCAAAAAGCCCAAAATATGAATATGGTTGGTGGATTGAAGGAATAAGCAAATTCTAACATATTATAATAAAGTACGCCTCAACTCGCCACAGCGTCAGTCCCTTATGCGGCGCTGTGACTTTTCTATAATTGTTTAAACATAAAATTTTCTGAAATCACTTGACAAGCCTTCCGCTTTGTGCTATAATATTAAAGTAATGCGGATATGGCGGAATAGGCAGACGCGCTGGCTTCAGGTGCCAGTCGGGGCAACTCGGTGCAGGTTCAACTCCTGTTATCCGCACCAAGTTGAAAGCTACATTTTTAATGCAAAATGCATAAAATGTAGCTTTTTCTTTTGTTAATAACAACGATAGCGTATGTTTTTACACATACGCTATTTTTTATATATTTACATTTTTCGACATTTGTGATATTATCAGCTCCTGAGTAAAACCAGAATATTTTATTAAAGGAGCATTCACTATGAAAAATGAAACATTCACAAACGACGCATGGTACGCAGACTACGTTGCAGTACAGAGATCGCTTACTG